>DATKAL010000270.1:0-4007 GCA_035498135.1 Anaeromyxobacter sp. | reverse complement strand
GCGGGCAAGGCGGTCGCGAGCCTCCAGGGACCGCCGAGCGCGGGCGCCTCGAGCCAGCCGTCGAGCACGTGCAGGAAGACCCGCTTCTCCGCCGGGTCGCGCAGGAGGATGGGCCGGGTGTTCACCACCCGCTCGAGCGCCGTGCCCTCCACCGGTCGCCACTGGGGCGGGCCGTCGACGACGACGAGCAGGGTGGGGGAGGTCCGGAAGACCAGGTCGGGAGGATCGTTCCTCGCCGCCTTCGGCTGGCTCCGGATCGCCTGGGAGACGGCGAGCTGATCGCGCAGGCGATCGAGGTCCAGGTCGTACTCGCCGGGGAGGCGCGCCTCGAAGAGGGCCCGGTAGCGGCGGCCGTCCGGGCCCGCGCCCGGAAACGTGGCCTTCGCCACCTGCACCTCGTGCAGGTGGACGACCTTCGCGGCCTCGTCGAGCTCGGTGCGGGCCTCGATCTCCAGGATGCCGTAGCGGGTCCGCTCGCCTTCCTTGACGGCGACCGCGGCCCGGAGGTGGAGGTCCGTGCCCTCCCAGCGCTCCGCCTCGGGCTGGTAGAGCGACAGCTCGACCTCGCCGTCGCGGTAGACCCGGGGCCATGGCCCGGGCGCCGACGGTGGGGCGTCGGCCGCGCGGGCCGGTCCGGCGGGCAGCGAGAGGGCCACGAGGAGCGGGAGGAGCTTGCGCATGAGGAGCCTCGCCCGGGTTCGCCGACCGGCTGGAGACGGGGAAGAGGACCGTGTTATTCAACACGCCAGCCCTGCCGGGGTTGCCGTCCCTGCCGGGGCCCAGCCCTCAGCCACCCCAGACGACCGCCAGCTCGCGGGCTCGGGCCGCATACCCGGCGGGCCGGTCCGCGGGGGGGTGGGCGAGGAAGCTCGCGACGATGCTCGAGAGTGCGCGGTCCAGGGAGGCGTGGCGGAAGCCCAGCTCCTCTCCCGCCCGCGCCGGGTCGAGGAAGGACATCCAGCGGCCGCTGAAGGGCGAGACGTCCACGGGCTCGAGCCCGGCCGCGCGGAGCTGCTCCGCCGGGACCGGGACCAGCTCCGCCCGGCTCCCCAGCCGCTCCCGGAGCCCCTCCAGCAGCTCGAGCAGGGTCGGGGTCTCCTCCTGCGCGAGGTTGTAGGCCTGGCCGAAGGTCTCGCGCCGTCCGAGCAGCTCGCAGAGGAACCGGGCCACCTCCCCGCCGTACACGTGCCGCACGCGGTGCCCGCCGCCGTCCGGGACGATCACCGGGCCGCCGTCGACCAGGCGCCACAGGTACCCCTCGATCCGGCGAAGGTGGTCCCGCTCCCCGTTCACCATGGGGATCCGCACCCGCGTGGCGGGGAACCCGGCCGCCGCCGCCTCCGCGAGCGCGTCCTCGCAGGCGCGCTTCCCCATCCCGTACTCCCAGTCCTCGTGGTCGGCCGGATCGGCGGGGCGCGGCATCAGCGGCCCCTCGTAGTCCGTCTCGCGGGCCGGCCGCGGGCAGCCCACGCGGACCAGGTACACCTGCCCGGTCGAGACCATCAGGTAGTGCCCGACCCGTCCCCCGAGGACCTCCGCCGCCCGCCGCCCGTCCTCCCCGGAATAGGCGGCCAGGTCCACGGCGGCGTCGAACCGCCGGTCCCGGAGCAGCCGGTCGAGGTCGGCGGTGGTGCGGTCGCCCCGGAGCCGCTCGACGCGGTCGCCGAAGGGGTCGGGGAGGCGGCCGCGGTTGAGGAGCGAGACCCGGTGGCCGCCGGCCAGGAGCCGCCAGGCCACCAGCTGCCCGACGAACCGGTTCCCTCCGATGACGAGCACGTCCATGGCGAACGTGGTGCCCCGGGGGCGCGCCGGCGTCAAGCGCGAGCGCCGGGCCGGGAGGAGGCCGGTCTCGTTTGCACGGCGCCGCCGGACGTCGCACACTCGGAGGGCTCGACGGGAGGAGGCCCGATGGACGCCAAGGAGTTCCGCCGCCTCGGCCATGCCCTGGTGGACTGGATCGCGGACTACCGGGAGCGGCTGCCCTCGCTGCCGGTGATGAGCCCGGTCGTCCCCGGGGCGATCCGCGCCCGCTTCCCCGCCGCCCCGCCCGAGGAGGGCGGGCGGCTGGCGGAGGCGATCGCCTCGCTCGACGAGGTGATCGTGCCCGGGATCACCCACTGGAACCACCCCGCCTTCTTCGCCTACTTCCCGTCCAACACCAGCCTGGCCTCGGTGCTCGGCGATCTCGCCGCCGCGGGGCTCGGGGTCCAGGGGATGAGCTGGCAGACCTCGCCGGCGGCCACCGAGGTCGAGGAGGTGGTGATGAGCTGGATCCGCCAGCTCATCGGGCTCCCGGAGAGCTTCACCGGGGTGGTGCAGGATACCGCCTCGACCTCCACCCTGGTGGCGCTGCTCTGCGCCCGCGAGCGGGCGAGCGGCTTCGCCCAGAACGGCATGGGACTCCAGGGCCGGGGGCCGGCGCTCACGGTCTACGCCTCCCGCCAGGCCCACGCCTCGGTGGAGAAGGCCGCCCTCCTGGCCGGGTTCGGCAAGGAGCACCTCCGGCTCCTCCCCACCGACGGCGAGTACGCCCTGCGCCTCGACGCCCTCGAGGCGGCGGTGGCCGCGGACCTCGCCGCCGGCCGCGTCCCCTGCGCGGTGGTGGCCGCGACCGGCACCACCGCGACCACCGCCCTCGACCCGGTGGCGGGGATCGCCGAGGTGGCGGCCAGGCACCGCCTCTGGCTGCACGTCGACGCCGCCCTGGCCGGCACCGCCATGGTGCTGCCCGAGTGCCGCTGGATGTGGGCGGGGGTGGAGCGGGCCGACTCGCTGGTCTTCAACCCCCACAAGTGGCTGGGGATCGGCTTCGACTTCAGCGCCTACTTCGTGCGCGATCCGCAGCACCTGGTCCGGGTGATGAGCACCAACCCGTCCTACCTGCGCACCGCCCAGGACGGCCAGGTCTCGAACTTCCGCGACTGGGGGATCCCGCTCGGCCGCCGCTTCCGGGCGCTCAAGGCCTGGTTCCACCTGGTGGACGAGGGGGTGGCCGGCCTCCGGACGCGGATCCGGCGGGACCTGGAGAACGCCCGCTGGCTCGCCGCCCAGGTGGACCGGACGCCGGGCTGGGAGCGGCTCGCCCCGGTGCCCCTCCAGACCGTCTGCCTCCGCCACGTCCCGGCGGGCGAGCGGGACGAGGGCCGGATCGCGGCGCACAACCTCTCCCTCGCCGGGCGTGTGAACGGCTCCGGCCGCGCCTACGTCACCCCGAGCGTGCTCGAGGGCCGGCAGATCATCCGGGTCTCGATCGGCGCGACCGCCACGGAGCGGTCCGACGTCGAGGCGGTCTGGGCAGCGCTCCGGGAGGCGGCCGGCGGGGGAGGGTGAGGCTTGCGCCGGCCCGCCGCCGGTGCCATGAACCCCTCCGATGGAATGCGCCCCTCCCACCGCCGGGGGCCCGCCCGGCGGCGAGCTCCTCCTCCTCGTCCCCACCACCAGCTACCGGCTGGACGACTTCCGGGCCGCGGCCAGGCGCCTGGGGGTGCGGCTCCTGGTGGGGAGCGACCGCTGCCACAAGATCGAGGACGCCTTCGGCGTCGAGACCGACCTGCTCTCCCTCGACTACCGGCGACCGGAGCGCGCCGCCGAGCAGATCGCCCTGGCGGCGCGCGCGCGGCGCATCGCCGGGATCGTGCCCGCCAGCGACCCGACGGCGGTGATCGCCGCCCTGGCGGCGGAGCGGCTCGGCCTCCCGTACAACCCGCCCGCCGCCGCCCGGCGCGCCGCCGACAAGCACGCCATGCGGGTGGCGCTCCGCGACGCGGGCGTCCCGGTGCCCCGCTTCGCGCTCCACCGGCTCGACGAGGACCCGGCCGCCGCGGCCCGTGCCGCCCGCTACCCGTGCGTGCTGAAGCCGCTCATCTTCTCGGCCAGCCGCGGGGTGATCCGGGCCGACGACCCGGCCGGCTTCGCCGCGGCCTGGCGGCGGATCGGGCGGCTCCTCGCCTCCACCCGGGCCGAGCGGCGCGCGCGGGACGAGGAGTCGGCCGGCCGCCGCCTGGTCG
>DATKAL010000269.1:0-8206 GCA_035498135.1 Anaeromyxobacter sp. | reverse complement strand
GAGGATGGCTTCCTGGCGCTCGAGCGGGCGGAGGAGGCGCCGGAGGAGCGGCCGTGGCGTGACGGGAAGCCCGGGCTCCACCTGGTGGCCCTGCGGATCGCCCCCGGCGAGCGCCCGGCCTGGGAGGCGCGCCTGGAGGCGGCCGGCGTGCGCGTGGTCCACCGCACCCGCTGGACGATCTACTTCCACGATCCGGAGGGGAACCGGCTCGGCCTCACCCACTATCCGGAGGGCGGCTGAGCGGGGGCGCGGGATGGAGCGGGCGATCTTCGATCGACGGCGGTACCGGAAGGACAACTACGTCTACCTCCTCGCCGAGGGGGAGGACGCCGCCCTGGTCGATCCGGGTGATCCGGCGATCGCCCTCGCCCTGGCGGCGGCGCACGGCGTCCGGCCCCGCTGGATCCTGCACACCCACGGTCACGCCGACCACACCGGGGGGAGCGCGGAGGTCGCCGCCGCGCTCGGCGCCGAGGTGCTCGGCCACGGGGCGGACGCCGCCTGGTTCGCGCCCGACGCCGATCTGGCCGGGCGGGGTGCGCTGGCGCTGGGCCGGCTCGCCTTGCGGGTCCACGCGGTCCCCGGCCACACGCCGGGGTCGGTCCTGCTCGAGTGGCGGGGTCGCCTCCTCACCGGCGACACGCTCTTCTGGGCCGGGTGCGGGAACTGCCGCGCGGGAGGGGACCCGGCGATTCTCGCCCGGAGCTTCCTCGGTCCCATCGCCGCCCTCGACGCGCGCCTCGAGGTCCACCCGGGCCACGACTACGCTGCGGCAAACCTCCCCTTCGCCCTCTCCCTCGAGCCCGGCAACCCGGCCGCGCTCCGGCGGCGGGATCAGGTCGAGGCGGCGCGAGGCGCGGGCGCGGAGCCGCCTCCGGCGACGCTCGGCGAGGAGCGGGCCCTGAACCCCTTCCTCCGGCTGGACGCCCCGGGGGTGCGGGCGGCGGTGGAGGGGGCGGCGCCGGCCCCCGGCGATCCGGTCTCGCGGTTCGTCGCCCTGCGCGCCCTGCGGGATCGGTGGTAGGCGTGGAGCCGGCGAGCACGGGCGCCAAGGGCGGGGAGGACGGGGGCCCGCCCTGGAACCTGGCCAACGCCCTCACCGCCCTGCGCATCCTGCTCGCGCCGATCTTCCTCGTGCTCTACGTCCGCGGGCAGCTGCTCCGGGCCCTCGCCGCCTTCGCCGCCGCGGCCGCCACGGACGTGCTGGACGGGCTGGTGGCGAGGGCGCTCCTGCAGCGGACGCGCCTGGGCGCCTTCCTCGATCCCATCGCCGACAAGTTCCTCGCCGCCTGCGCGCTGATCGCGCTCGCCGCCGCCGGCCGCCTCCCCGCCTGGCTCCCGGCTCTGGTGGTGACCCGCGACCTGGCCCAGCTCCTCGGGGCGGCCTGGCTCCGGACGCTGGGGCGCACCATCCCGGTCGCCCCCACGCGGATCGGCAAGTACGCCACCTTCGCCATCGCGGCCAC
Source organism: Anaeromyxobacter sp. (assembly GCA_035498135.1). Taxonomy (GTDB): domain Bacteria; phylum Myxococcota; class Myxococcia; order Myxococcales; family Anaeromyxobacteraceae; genus Anaeromyxobacter. The sequence goes on along the minus strand of DATKAL010000269.1, from coordinate 6,740 downwards.
GGTGGTGCTCGCCCTGGCGAGCGACTTCGGCGGCTACCCGCGGGCGGAGACCGCGCCGTACGTCGCCGCCCTCGCCCTCCTCGCCGCCGAGTGCGTCGCCCTCTCGTTCGGCCAGTACTCGCTCTCGTTCGTCCGGGCGCTGCGTGCTCCGCCGGGCGCGGGAGCCACGTCCTGAACCGCCCGCGGCGGCCCGCCGACACGGCCGTTGACACCATCCGCCGGCGCGCTATAACCGCGCCTCGCCGGTGACGGCAGGCCCGTAGCTCAGTGGTAGAGCACTACCTTGACACGGTAGGGGTCGTCAGTTCAATCCTGACCGGGCCTACTCGAGGAGCCCCGCGACTCACGCTGAGTCGCGGGGCTTCTGCTTCTCTCGGACTCACGGTAGTATCGACGTGCCGTGAACCTTCACCCGTCCGTCCATCGCGGTCCCGCGTCCGGCCGTGCCGCGCGCCGGCCCGGCGCCGCCGGCCCGCTCCTCGTCCTGGTGATCGCCGCCGTCGCCTGCGGCGGGGGCGGCGGCGCGAGCCCGGCCGCGCCGGCCGGCCCCGCCGCGCTGGCGGTGGTCCACACCGTCCCCGCCCCGGGTGCGATCGACGTGGCGGCGGACGCGGCGATCGTCCTCGAGTTCGGCTCGGCCGAGGTCGCGGCCACCGTCACCGCCTCCCTCGAGGCGCTCGACCCCTCCGGCGGCCCTCCGGCGCCGGTCCCGGCGAGCTGGGCGGTGGCCGGGGCGCAGGGGACCCTCGCGCCGCAGGCCCCGCTCGCGGCCGGCGGGCAGTACCAGGCGACCGCGGTGAGCGCAGGTGGGGCGAGCTACCGGCTCGGCTTCACCGTCGCCGCGGCCAGCACCACCGACGCCCACCCCACCCATGACGCGCCCCCGGTCGCCCAGCCTATCGCCTGCGCGGAGTGCCACGCGCCGCACGGCGGGATGGACCACCTGCTCCACTTCGGCCCCCTGGCGAACGCCGGCGGCGCCACGGCGACCTGGGACCCGGCCACCGCCACGTGCAGCAACTACTGCCACGGCCAGACGCTCGGGGGCGGCCTGGTCACTTCCCCGATCTGGACGCGGGTCGACGGCTCGCAGGCCTTCTGCGGGTCCTGCCACGGCCTGCCGCCCCCGGCTCCCCACCCGGCGCTGGTCACCGCCTGCGGCGCTTGCCACCCGGGCTATACGGCCACGAGCGTGAACCTGGCGCTCCACATCAACGGCGCCGTCGACCTGGGCGGCACGGGCACGGGCTGCGACGGCTGCCACGGCTTCCCGCCCGCCACCGGCGCCCACGCCACCCACGTCGGCTTCGCCCCCCCGGCGCAGGTCTACGGCGACACGGCCATCCTCCAGGACCTCTTCCCCGCGGACACGCCCACCACGGCGCCCTCCACCTACTTCTTCGGCTGCGGTAACTGTCACCCGCTCGACCCGGCCCGGCACATGGACGGGACGGTCGAGGTCGAGCTCTGGAGCCCCGCCGCGCCGCCGGGGAGCCTCAAGGCGCGGAGCGCCGCCACCGCCGCCTACGACCCTGCCACCGGGCGCTGCAGCGGCGCTTACTGCCACAGCTCCGGACAGCTGGCGCCGAGCTGGATCCGGCCGCGCGACGGCTCGGCCATCCTGAGCCCCGGTTGGCGATCCGGCGAGCACCTGGGCTGCGGGGGCTGCCACGACGACCCGCCCGCCTATCCCTCCGGCGGCGCGGGCGCCCCCACCGCGAACAACCACCTGGTGCTGGCCGACGACGGCTTCGAGGCCGGCCACTTCGGCGGGTTCCCGTCGGCCTGGCACGTGAGCAACCACGGCTCCCCGAACCCCGGGGAGGGCGCCTCCGCGGTGACCTGCCAGACCTGCCACGTCGACACGGTGGATCCGGCCCGGACCGGCCCGTCCGGCTTCTACTACCTGGACACCACCGGGAACTACGACCTCGGGGGCGGTCTCGGCCTCGTCTGCACCAGCTGCCACACGCCGGGCGACCCGCTCGCGCCCACCGGCGCGGGGGGAGCGCTGCCGCTCCGCCACGTGAACGGGAGCCGCGAGGTGGTCCTCGATCGCCGTGCCGTGCTCCCCGCCTTTCCGGGCCTCCCGGCGGCGCCCAACACCCCGACGCGCCCGATCTGGGAGGCGCCCGGCGGGCTGTCGCCCACGGACTTCGGGCCCGACATGGCCTACGACGGCACGACCCTCTCGGCCCACCTCGGTTCGGCGGCCTACGACCCCGCCACCAAGACCTGCACCAACGTCTCCTGTCACCTGGCCGGGACGTCGGTGGTCTGGGGCGGGCCGACGGGCTGGGTCGCCTGCTCGACCTGCCATGGGTTCTGAGCCGGGCAGGCCGCGCCCGCTCGGGCTCAAGCGGGGAACGCCTCCTCGGCCTCGCCCGCTCCCCGGCGCGCCTCGGCCCAGGTCGCCGGCGGCGCCCCCACGACCTTCTTGAAGGCCCGGCTGAACGCGGCCTCCGAGGCGTAGCCCACCTCGCCCGCCACCGCCTGCACGCTCGCGCCGGTCGACAGCTGCAGCGACGCGAGCTGCATCCGCCAGCGCGTGAGGTAGTGCATGGGCGGCTCGCCCACCAGCCGGGTGAACCGCTCGGCCAGGGCCGAGCGCGAGAGCCCCACCTCCCGCGCCAGCCGGTCGAGCGTCCAGGGGTCGGCGGGGCGGGCGTGGAGCCGCTCGATGGCCTTGCCGACGAAGGCGTCGCGCAGCCCGGCCAGCCAGCCGGTCTGGTCGGGCGGCAGGCGCAGCGCGTAGCGGCGGACGAGGCCGATGAAGAGGAGCTCCGAGACCCGGGCCAGCACCGAGTCGCTGCCCGGCCCGCGCTCGCGGGCCTCCCCGATCGCGACCTGGACGAGGTGCGCGAGCCACTCCCCGCCGGCTCCGCTCGACCCGTGCAGCACGCGCGGCAGGGCGTCCAGGAGCGGATTGAAGGGGCGAGCGTCGCACCCGAGGAACCCGCAGACGAGCCTGGCACGCGCCCCGTCGCCCTGCCCGTATTCCACGTGGACCGGGCGGGGGAGGCGAGCGGCCTGGGCGAAGATGGCCGGGTCGGGCGGCGCCCGCATCCCGGGCGCGCTCGACATCGCGTGGGGCTCGCCGCGCGGGAAGGCGACGAAGTCCCCGGCCCGGAGGCGGATGGCCTCCTCGCCGACCGGACCCGCCCAGCACTCGCCCGCCACCAGCGCGTGGAACTCGAAGACGTGCTGGGCGCCGGGGATGAGCGTCCCGGCCATGTCCCGTGTGGGGGGCGTCTCCGCGACCCAAGGGGCGATGCAGTCGACCAGGTAGAAGACCGCGCCGGTGAGCCGGACCGAGTGCAGCACGTCGGAGAGCGGATCGCGCTCCATCGGGAGCCCTCCTCGGCGGCGGGCGCGCGCCGCGCGGGCCTCCTCATGGTGCGCCCCGGCCCTGGACGCAAGGGCAAGAGATCCGGACGACCGGTCATTTTCGCGGCGGCGGCCCGCCGCTAGCTCTCAGGACGTCGCCGCCACCCACTTCCCGGCGGCGAGGAAGGTGAACCATGCAGACGACCTCCGGCGGCACGACCCAGCGCAGCGACGGCGCGACGGCGCCCTCCGCCGACGTCCTCGAACCCCTGCGCGGCCAGCTGCGGGGAGCGCTCTGCACCCCGGGCGAGCCGGGGTACGAGCAGGCGCGAACGATCTGGAACGCGATGATCGATCGGCACCCGGACGCGGTGATCCGCGCCGCCGGCACCGCCGACGTGATGCGGGCGGTCAACGCCGCCCGCGAGCACGGGCTCCTGCTCTCCGTCCGGGGCGGCGGCCACAACATCGCGGGGAACGCCGTCGCCGACGGCGGCCTCCTGCTCGACCTCTCCCCGATGAGGTCGGTACGCGTCGATCCGTCGAGCCGCACGGCGCGCGTCGAGCCCGGCGTCACGCTGCACGAGCTCGACCTGGAGGCGCAGGCGTTCGGCCTCGCCACCCCGCTGGGCATCAACTCCACCACCGGGGTGGCCGGGCTCACCCTGGGCGGCGGGTTCGGGTGGCTGAGCCGGAAGCACGGGCTCACCGTGGACAACCTGGTCTCCGCCGACGTGGTCCTGGCCCGGGGCGCGCTGGTGCACGCCAGCGAGGAGGAGAACGAGGACCTGTTCTGGGCGATCCGCGGCGGCGGCGGGAACTTCGGCGTCGTCACCTCCTTCGAGCTCCGCCTCCACCCGGTCGGGCCGCAGGTGACCGCCGGCCTGATCGTCCACCCGTTCCGGGACGCCAAGCGCCTCCTGCAGGGCTACCGCCAGGCCATGGCGCGCGCCCCGGATGACCTCTGCTGCTGGGTGGTGATGCGCAAGGCGCCGCCGCTCCCCTTCCTGCCGGCGGAGGTCCACGGCAAGGAGGTGGTGGTGATGGCGGTCTGCTGGGCGGGCGACCCGGAGGAGGGCCAGCGCGCCATCGCCCCGCTCCGGGCGCTCGGCCAGCCCATCGCGGACGTGGTCGGGCCGTCGCCGTTCGTCGCCTGGCAGCAGGCCTTCGATCCGCTCCTCACCTCGGGCCGGCGGAACTACTGGAAGTCCCATGACTTCGCGGAGCTGGGCGACGCGGCGCTCGACCTGATGGTCGGGGCGGTCGGCCGGCTGCCGACGCCGGAGTGCGAGATCTTCATCGCCCACCTGGGTGGGGCGGTGAACCGGGTGCCGGTCGACGCGACCGCCTATCCGCACCGCGACGTGAGCTTCGTGATGAACGTCCACACGCGCTGGGGCGAGGCCTCCCAGGACGCGGCCTGCATCGGCTGGGCCCGCGACCTCTTCGATCGGATGGCCCCGCACGCCACCGGAGGCGTGTACGTCAACTTCATGCCCGAGGACGAGGCGCAGCGCGTGAGCCAGGGCGCCTACGGCCCGAACTACCAGCGGCTCGCCCGGCTCAAGGCGAAGTACGACCCGGACAACCTGTTCCGGCGGAACCAGAACATCCCGCCCGCGCGGTAGGGCGAGGCGGGCGAGGGCCGCGGCGGCGGCCCTCACCCCTTCAGCCGCCCGAGGATCTCGGCGAACCGGGGATCGCCCCGGATGGCGTCGAGATCCGGATCCTGCTCGATCCAGCGCCGGAAGCCGCGGCCGGTGGCCACCGCGCGGTCGAGCAGCTCCAGGGCCCGCTCCCGATCGCCGGCGCGGGCGTAGAAGCAGCTGGCGTTGTAGAGGGTGGGGAAGTCGTCGGGGAGGAGCTCGAGCGCCCGCTCCATCCACTCCAGGGCGCGGGCCCGGTCGCCGTACTGGATCCCCACGGTGGCGCCGAGCTGCAGGGCGCGATCGTCCAGGGGATCGAGGCGCAGGCGCCGCTCCACCGCGTCCAGGGCGGCGCCGGCGTGGCGCCGGGCGCCCGCCTCGTCCCCGGCCCGCTGCCAGGCGCCGATGGAGACGCAGAGCGCGGCGTAGTCGTCGGGGTTCCGGCGGGCGGCCTCCTGGAACATCCGCGCCGCGTCGGCGGGGCGACCGCTGGCGAAGAGCATCCGCGCATACCAGTAGCAGGAGTCCCCCAGGCCGGGGTTGAGCTCGATGGCCCGGAGGTAGTCGCGCTCCGCCTCCTCGGTGCGCCCGAGGTTGGTGAGCACGTTGGCGCGGGCGAGCCGCGCCTCCGCCAGATCGGGGGCGAGCCGGAGGGCCTCCTCGCTCTCGGCCAGCGCCTCGGCCCGGACCGCCTCGATCCGCTCGGGCGGCTCGAGGTTCCACTCGAGCAGGATGTGGCTCACGTCGGCGATCCCGGCGTGCGCCTGGGCGAACCCGGGATCGAGCTCGACCGCGCCCTTGAACATCTGGCGGGCGGCGCGCAGCCGGGTCACGCCCAGCCGGGCCACCGACTGCCGGGCGTGGAGCGCCAGCTCGTAGGCCTGGAGGTTGCGGGTCCCGGGCCGGACCAGCGGTCCCCCCCCGCCCGAGGCCAGGCGGAGCCGCATCGCCCCGGCCACCGCCCGCGCGATCTCCTCCTGGACCGCGAAGATGTCCTCGAGCCCCCGGTCGAAGGTCTGCGACCAGAGCTCGTACCCGCCGGCCGCGTCCACCAGCTGGGCCGAGATCCGGACCCGGGCGCCGGACTTGCGGACGCTCCCCTCGAGCAGGGTGGTGGCCCCGAGCGCCTGGCCGACCTCGCGGGCGTCGGCGTCGCGCCCCTTGAACTGGAACGAGGACCGGCGGGAGACCACCCGGAGGCCGGGCAGGGCGCAGAGCGCGGTGAGCAGCTCCTCCGCGATCCCGTCGCAGAAGAAGTCCTGGTCCCGGGAGGTCGAGAGGTCGACGAAGGGGAGGACGGCGATGGACGGAACGGCGGGCGCCGTGGGCGGCTCGGGCGGCAGGGCGGAGGACGTCGGGGTCGCGCCGGCGCTCCGCCGGCGGCGAGCCCGGCGCCGCGCCAGCACGGCGGCGCCGACGGCGCCCCCCAGGGCCAGGGCGGCGAGCGGGAGCACCATCCCTGGCCCCGGCGCCGCCGCGGCCTGGTCCGCGCCGCCGTAGCGGGCGAGCAGGGCCGCGTAGCCCGGGGTGGAGCGCAGGGAGGCGAAGCGCGGATCGATCCGGAGCGCCGCGACCGAGAGGTGGGAGGGGATGGAGAGCAGCCGATCGAGCCGGGCCAGCGCCCCGTCGCCGTCCCCGGCCGCGGCGTGGACCGCGGCCGCGTCGATGAGGACCATCTGCGCCTGGTAGGCGTCCTTCTCGAAGGGCGCCGCCTCCTCCGCCCGGGCCACGTCGGCCAGGGCCTCGTCCCGCCTGCCCACCCGGGCC
>DATKAL010000268.1:0-5317 GCA_035498135.1 Anaeromyxobacter sp. | reverse complement strand
GGCTCCTGCTCGACGAGGCCACCCGCACGAATCTGGAATTGGAGCGGACCCTCGCGGGCGGCCGGCGAAAGGGCACGCTCCTCGCCCTCCTCGACCGGACCGTGACCGCGCCCGGTGGCCGGCGGCTGGCGGAGTGGCTTCGCTACCCGCTCGCCGACCCGGAGCGGATCGGGGCCCGGCTCGACGCCGTCGAGGAGCTCTGCGGCGGAGCGGTGGTCCGCGAGGAGCTGGCCGATCGCCTCCGGCCGGTGGCCGACCTGGAGCGCCTCCTCTCCCGCCTGGTGCTGGGCCAGGGGAACGCGCGCGACCTCCGGGCCCTCTGCGGCGCGCTGCTCGCCCTCCCGGCGCTGGCCGAGCTGCTCGAGGGCCGGAGCGCCGCCCTCCTGCGCCGGGCCGGGGGGCAGCTGCGGGGGCTGGAGGCGCTCGCCGCCCACCTCGACCGCGCGGTCGCCGAGGAGCCGCCGGCGACCCTCAAGGAGGGCGGGCTGATCCGGCGGGGCTGGTCGGCCGAGCTGGACGAGATCGTCGCCGTCGCCGAGGACGGGAAGGGCTACATCGCCTCGCTCGAGGCCAAGGAGCGGGCGCGCACCGGGATCGGCTCGCTCAAGGTCCGCTTCAACCGGGTGTTCGGGTACTACCTCGAGGTCACCAAGCCGAACCTCCACCTCGTGCCCCCGGAGTGGGAGCGGCGCCAGACGATGGTGGGCGGGGAGCGCTTCGCCACCCCCGAGCTCAAGTCCTACGAGGAGAAGGTGCTCACCGCCGAGGAGCGGCGGGCGACGCTGGAGGAGAAGCTCTTCGAGGAGCTGCGGCAGGCGGTGTCGGCGGAGGCGGCCCGGATCCGGAGCGCGGCCGACGGGGTGGCCACCGCCGACGTGCTCCTCTCGCTCTCACGGACGGCGGCGGAGCGCGGCTACGCGCGCCCGGAGGTGGACCGCTCCGAGGCCCTGGAGATCACGGACGGGCGCCACCCGGTGGTCGAGGCGCTCCTGCCGGAGGGCCAGGCGGCCTTCGTCCCGAACGACGTCCTGGTGGCCTCGCGCGGCGCCGGGGAGGCGGCGCTGCACGGGTCGCTGCTCGTCATCACCGGGCCGAACATGGCGGGCAAGAGCACCGTCATGCGCCAGGCGGCCCTGATCGTGCTGCTCGCGCAGATGGGCAGCTTCGTCCCCGCCCGGCGGGCCCGGGTGGGGCTGGTGGATCGCATCTTCACCCGGGTCGGCGCCTCGGACGACCTCGCCCGGGGCCGCTCCACCTTCATGGTGGAGATGACCGAGACCGCCGCGATCCTCCACAACGCCTCGCGGCGATCGCTCGTGGTCCTGGACGAGATCGGGCGCGGCACCTCCACCTTCGACGGGGTCTCGATCGCCTGGGCGGTGGCCGAGCACCTGCACGACGCGGTCGGCTGCCGGACGCTCTTCGCCACCCACTACCACGAGCTCCAGGACCTGGCCCGGGAGCGGCCGGCGGTCCGGAACCTGACCGTGGCGGTGCGCGAGGTGGGCGACCAGGTCGTCTTCCTGCGGAAGCTCGTCGAGGGCGGGGCCTCGCGCAGCTACGGGATCGAGGTGGCGAAGCTGGCCGGCCTCCCCGCCGAGGTGCTCGCGCGGGCGCGGGAGATCCTCCGGAACCTCGAGTCGATGGAGGTGGACGAGGGCGGCCACGCGGCGCTCGCCCGGGGGAGCCGCGCCCGGCGCGCACCGCCGGCGAGCCAGCTCGGCCTCTTCGGCGGTCCGGCCGATCCCGGGGCGGCGGAGGTGGCGAAGGCGCTGCGAGCCCTCGACCTGGACGCGCTCCGGCCGCTCGATGCCCTCAACCTGCTCGCCGGGTGGAAGAAGGACCTCGGCTGAAAAGGAGAGGGGACCGGTCGCCCGGTCCCCCTCGAGGCTGCATGGACGCCGGGAAGGCTAGGCCTTCTTGTGGCAGTCCGGGCACTTCGTCGGGCCCTTCGCCTCCTTCTTGTGGCAGTCGACGCAGAGGCCGTGAGCCTTGTCCTTGCTCATGCCCTCGATCTTGCCGCCCTTCGCGTCGGCGTGGCACTTCTCGCACTGCTGCGCCTTGTGCGTCTCGTGCTTGAAGGTCACGTTGCCCGACTTCGCGTTCAGGACGATCGGCTTCGCCGGAGCCTCCGCGGCCAGCGCGGATCCCGCCACGAGCACGGCAGCCACCAGCGATGCAAGCCAAACCTTCATGGGTGAAACCCCCATCATTCGCGTGCGGGTCGATTCCCGGCTAGACGCGCGCAGACTCTACGGGGGTCCGTGCGGTCGCGCGCTGCGGCAAGTGCGCGCACACGACGAGCCCCGCGGCACGCGGGGCAAAAAAGGAGAGGGGCCGGTCTCCCGGCCCCTCCAGAACGGCTCAGCGAGAGTTGCGACTTACGCCTTCTTGTGACAGTCGGCGCACTTCGTCGGGCCCTTCGCCTCCTTCTTGTGGCACTCCACGCAGAGGGCGTGGGCCTTGTCCTTGCCGAAGCCCGCGATCTTGCCGCCCTTCGCGTCGCCGTGGCAGGTCTCGCACTTCACGCCGCGGTCCTGGTGAGCCTTGTGCGGGAAGGTGACGTTACCGGGCTTCGCGGGGAAGGTGATCGAGGCGGGCGCGTCAGCGGCGTTGGCGACGACGGCGACGAACAGGGCAGCGAACAGCGCAGCGAGGTACTTGGTCACGTGGAGCGCTCCTGAATTCGGGGGCGGACTAGCCCGCCCGGAGTTGGGACGCGGGAATGTACCCGAAATTCACCGCCGGGCGAGAAAAAATGTCGCAGCCTCTTCCCCTGCCCAGGTCTTGTTGAGAGCGAGTCTCTAGGCCATCTCCAGGACGGCGGAGACCAGCTTGTCGATGCCGGTCGCCACGGCGGCGATCCAGGGGCCGAGCATGTAGGCGGGGGTCGACACGATCTCGAGCCGCTCGTCCACGGCGATCTCCTCCACCCGGCAGTCGTGGTGCTGCGCCCCCCACGACTCGATCGCCGCCGCCGTCTCCCGGTCGTCGCCGATCGTGACCTTCACCTTGTCGGAGCCGAAGAGGCGCGCGGCGATCACCGGCGCGATGCAGATGAACCCCATGGGCTTGCCGGCGGCCCGCATCTCCCGTACCAGCCGCTCCACCTCCGGGAGCACCTTCATCGACCGCCCCTCGGTGGCGAAGGTGCAGAGGTTCTTCGCCGCCCCGAACCCGCCCGGGAAGATGAGGGCGTCGAGGTCCGCGGCCGAGACCCTGGCGAGGTCGGCGATCTTCCCCCGCACGATCCGGGCGGCCTCGGTGAGGACCCGCCGGCGCTGGCCCTCCGCCGGCGCACCCTTCACGTGGTCCACGACGTGCAACTGCTCCACGTCGGGCGCGGCCGCCACCAGCGCGGCCCCGCGGCGGTCGAGAGAGAGGAGGGTGCAGGTCGCCTCGTGGATCTCGGCACCGTCGAGGAACCCGCAGCCGGAGAGGACGACACCCACGCGCTTCTGGGAAGCCATCGGACACCTCCGTGAGGAGCGAACCCGGCGACGATAGCGCCGAGCGGAGGGCCGGTCAGGAGCCCTGGGCGGGGCCGTCCGGAAATTGGACGACGATATCGGGCTCGGGGAGAGTTGGGCTTCATGGGCCTCGCGCCGATCGCCCTCGCCCTGCTGCTCGCCACCCCGGTCCCGGGTCCGGCGCCCGCCCGGGCGCGCCCGGCCCCCGCCTCCGAGCGGAAGGCCCGCTCGGCCTACCACGCCGCCGGCCGGGCCGCCGCCTCGCCCCTGGCGGAGGCCAAGGCCTGGATGCGGGCCCTGGTCCGGGACCCGACCCGGCGCCGCTACCGTCACAACTGGGAGAAGGGGATCACCCAGCTGGAGCGGGCGGCGAAGGGGAAGGACGCCGCCCCGGCGCTGCTCGAGGCCGCGCGGGCCCGCTACGCCCTCTACCGCTGGTCGGCGATCGAGGCCGACCGCGACGAGGCCCTGCGCCTGGCGGGACGCGCCTCGAAGCTCGGCTCGCGCGACGCCCGGGCCCTGGCGGCGGCCATCCGGCGGGAGGCGGGCGAGGACCGGCCGGCCCGAACCGCCGTGGCCCACGCCGAGCGGGGAGGGAAACCGGCCGCCAAGGCGGAGCACGCGGAGCGGGGCGAGGCGCGGCACGCCCTCCGCCCGCCGCCTCCGGCCGAGCCCGAGCCGACGCCGGCGGAGGAGGCGGCGCCGGATCCCGCGCTGGAGCAGGCGCTCGGCGATCTGGGCGAGGCCGCCCGGCCGGTTCCCCTCGGCGAGTCGGGAGGGGAGGGCACCGCCCGGGTCTCGGAGGTCCGCGCCTGGTCGAGCCCGGAGTACACGCGGGTGGCCGTCTACCTCTCGCACTGGGTCGGCTGGCAGAAGCGGGAGCTGCTCTCCGACGGCGATCATCCGCGCCGCCTGGCCCTCGACCTCCGGCCGGCGGTGCTCGACGGCAAGGCCCTGGCGCGCGAGGTGGCGGGCCTGCGGCTCGACCGGGTCCGCGCCGCCCAGAACGACGCGGAGACGGTGCGGGTGGTGCTGGACCTGCCGGGGAAGGACGGCGTCCAGGTCTTCCGCCTCGAGGATCCGCCGCGCCTGATCCTGGACGTGGGCCCCGCGCCCTCCCGGCCGCCCGAGCCGGCGGGGACGCCCGCCGTCGCCGAGGCGACGCCGGCGCCCTCCGCGGGACCGACCGGCGCACCGGCGGCCGGTCCGATCCCTGGACCGGCCGCCAGGCCGGAGGAGCCCGCCGCCGAGCCCCGCCCCCGCGGCGAGGAGGGCGAGCGAGGCCCCATCCGCCGGATCGTGGTGGACGCCGGGCACGGCGGGCACGACCCGGGCGCGATCGGCCCGAGCCGGGTCCGGGAGAAGGACGTCACCCTCGGCATCGCGCGCCGGCTGGCCACCCGGCTCCGCGGCGCCGGCTTCGAGGTCCTCCTCACCCGGACCGGCGATCGGTTCCTCCCCCTGGAGGAGCGGACCGCGGTGGCCAACACCTCCCGCGCCGACCTCTTCATCTCCATCCACGCCAACGCCAACCCGCGGCGGAGCTTCGCCGGGATGACCACCTACTTCCTGAACGTGGCCGACGATCGGTACGCCGCGCGGCTGGCCGCCCGCGAGAACGGCCTCGACGCCCCGGAGGGCGAGACCGAGACCCTCCGCATCCTGACCGACCTCGACGCCAAGGCGAGCGCGGGGGCTTCCCGCCAGCTGGCCCAGCTCGTCCAGCGCGAGGTCTGCGCCGGCGTGCGCGAGCGGGTGGGGGAGGTCCGCGACCTGGGGGTGAAGAGCGCGCTCTTCTACGTGCTCCTCGGCGCCCGGATGCCGGCGGTGCTGGTGGAGACCGCGCA
>DATKAL010000267.1:0-3875 GCA_035498135.1 Anaeromyxobacter sp. | reverse complement strand
CGGGCGGTGGTCTTCCGCTGCAACAACACCGCGACCCTGATCGCCGCCACCCGCCTCGGAGTGGGGGTGGCGCTCCTCCCCTGCTTCCTCGCCGATCCCGATCCCGGCCTGGTCGCCCTCGAGGGACCCCCGGGCCCGATGCACGAGCTCTGGCTGCTCGTCCACGGCGACCTGCGGCGGACGCCGCGGGTGAAGGCGGTGATCGAGTGGGTGGACCAGCTCGTGGAGCGCGCCCGCCCCGCGCTCTGCGGGCGCCGCTGACCGCGGCCGGAGCTACTCGGGGACCAGCACCGTCCCGGCCGCCCCCGGCTCCTGCACCGCCCGGAGGAGGTCGCCCGGAGCGAGCTTCCCGACGATCACCACCGACCGCGCCCCGCCCCGGAGCACCTCGAACGACTCCTCGAGCTTGGGGATCATCCCGCCCGAGATCACCCCGGCGGCCACCAGCCGCTCGAACTCGCCCCGGGTGATGCGCGGGATGCGGCTCGCCGGATCCGTCACCTCCCGGAGCACGCCCGGGGTGGAGGTGACGAGCACCAGCGCGTCGGCCCGGAGCGCCCCGGCGAGCTGGCTCGCCACCGTGTCGCCGTTGATGTTGAGCGCCTGGCCCGCCTCGTCCATCCCCAGGCAGGCGAGGACCGGCACGTACCGCCGGGCGAAGAGGTCCTCGAGCAGGGGGAGGTTGAAGCCGGTGACGTCGCCCACCAGCCCCAGGTCGACCGGGTCCGGGCCCGCCCCCTGCATCACCCGGGGTGGCCGCCGGACAGCGCGGATGGCGTGGCCGCTCGCGCCGTGGAGCCCCACCGGTATCACCCCGTGGGCGAGGAGCCGGCCGCAGAGATCGACGTTGAGCTGGCCGGCCACCACGTACTTCATCACCTCCAGGGTTCGCGGGTCGGTGTAGCGGCGCCCGGCCACCATCCGCGTCTCCAGGCCGAGCGTCCTCTGCAGGGCGGTCGCCTGCGGCCCGCCGCCGTGGACGATCGCCACCCGCTCACCGCTCCGCACCAGGGCGGCGAGGTCCTCCGCCACCAGGTCCAGCTCCGGCGCGTGGACGATCTCCCCCCCGAGCTTCAGCACGACGGTCTTCATGGCGGCCACGGTCCTGGGGCGGCGAGCGAGGCCCTCTCGTCCAGCCCGAGCATGAGGTTCAGGTTCTCGATGGCCTGGCCCGCCCCGCCCTTCACCAGGTTGTCGAGGGCGCCGAAGGCGGTCACCGTCCTCGTGCCACCCCGGGCCGGGCCGGCCGCCACCCCCACCTCGGCGTGGTTGGAGCCCGAGACGGCCGCCACCTCGGGGAGCCGCCTCCGCGGCACGCGCACGAAGGGCTCGCCGGCGTAGGTCTCGCGGTAGAGCGCCTCGAGCCGCTCCTTCGTCCAGGCCTCGGGGAGCTCGAGGAAGGCGGTGGCGAGGATCCCGCGGCCGAGCGGGGCCGAGATCGGCACGAAGCGGAGGGCCAGGTCGCGCGCCCCGGCCTGGGTGAGGGTCTCGGTGATCTCGGGCACGTGCTGGTGCTCGAGGGGCCGGTAGGTGCGGAGGTTCGCGGCGCGGACCGGGTGGTGGGTGCCGGCGGAGGGGGCGGCGCCGGAGCCCGAGGAGCCGGTGATCCCCTGGACGTGGACCACGCCCTCGAGGAGGCCGGCCCGGGCGAGCGGGAGGAGGGCGAGGGCGATGGTGGTGGCGAAGCAGCCCGGCGAGGCCACCCGCGCCGCCCACCGGATCGCCTCGCGGTTCAGCTCCGGGAGGCCGTAGACGAAGTCGCCGAGCCGCGCCGGGCAGGGGTGCTCGCGCCCGTACCAGCGGGCGTAGGCGGCCGGGTCCTTGAGCCGGAAGTCGCCGCTCATGTCCACGATCCGGACCCGGGCGGTGCGCGGGTCCCGGAGGATCGCGTCCACCGCGCCGGCCGAGACCCCGTGCGGCAGGCCGAGCAGCACCGCGTCCACCCCGAGCGCCGCCTCGACCGGCGAGAGCGCCTCGAAGACCAGCTCGGTCAGCCCCTCCAGCGCCGGGTCGGCGGCCGAGAGCGGCTCGCCCACCAGGTCCACCGAGGCCACGCGCACCAGCTCCACCTCGGGGTGGACGAGCAGGCGGCGGATCATCTCCGCGCCGCCGTAGCCGGACCCGCCGATCACCGCGGCGCGGAAGCGCTTGCCGGTGGCCATCGGCCGCCCTTATACCGGGAGCGCCCGCGGCCGGCCAGCCCGGCCCGGAGGCGGCGAGGAGCGCATGGCGGAGCGCCTGGAGAGCGCGCTGAGCTGGCTCGGGACCCAGCGGGGGGCGATGGAGTCGCTCCTCGAGCGGCTCGTCCGCCAGGGCTCCTTCACCCACGACCGGCCCGGGGTGGAGGCGGCCCAGCGCCTCGCGGCGGGCGAGCTCCGCGCGCTCGGGCTCGAGGTCGAGCTCCGCCCGTCCACGCGCTTCGGCCCCCACCTCCTCTTCTCCGGGCGAGGGCCGGGCGCGCCGGTCTTCCTCCTCGGCCACGCCGACACCGTCTTTCCCCCGGGCTCGTTCGAGGGCTTCCGGCGGGACGGCGACCGCGCCACCGGCCCGGGCGCCTTCGACATGAAGGGCGGGCTGGTGGTGATGCTCCTCGGGCTCGCCGCCGCCCGGCGGGCCGGCCTGCTCGAGCGCCGGGCGGTGCGCGGGATCCTGGTGGCGGACGAGGAGGTGGGGTCCCCGGAGTCCCAGCCCATCATCGTCGCCCACGCCCGGGGCTCGGCCTGCGCCCTCTGCTTCGAGTCCGGCCGGGCCGGCGACCGGATCGTCACCCGGCGCAAGGGCGTGGCCGGGCTCCGGGTGGAGGCCCGCGGGGTGGCGGCCCACGCCGGCAACGAGCCCGAGCGCGGGCGGAGCGCGATCTGGGCGATGGCGCGCTTCGTCGATCGGGCCCAGGCGCTGGCCGATCCCGGTCGCGGGCTCACCGTCAACGTGGGCCTGATCTCCGGCGGGACGGCGCGGAACACCGTCCCGGCGGCGGCCGCGTGCGAGGTGGACCTCCGCTTCGAGGCCGAGCCCGACGGGCGGCGGCTGGTCGAGGGCCTCCGGCGGGCGGCGGCCGAGGCGGCGCTCCCGGGCACGGCGCTCGAGGTGGCCGAGGCGGGGTGGCGGACGCCCCTCGAGCGGACCGCGGCCTCGGCCGCCCTGGCCGAGGAGTACGGCGAGTGCCAGCGGGAGAGCGGCCTCGGCGCGGGCGAGGCCCCGCTCGTCGGCGGGGGCTCGGACGCGTGCACCACCGGCGCGGCCGGGATCCCGTCCATCGACGGCCTGGGTCCGCGGGGGAGCGGCTTCCACACCCCCGCCGAGGAGGTCGACCTCGCCTCGCTGGTCCCGAAGGCGGCCGCCTTCCTCCGCTTCCTCGCGCGCCGCGCCGGCTAGCGGGGGCTGCGCCCCTCCCCGGCTCCGGCGGGGCCCCTCCCCTCGACGACGCGGCTCACTCCACCCGCGCCGCCCCCCAGCAGGCGAGCACCTTGCGGCCGGCCGCGGCGCGGCCCGCGCCGTCGCCCTCGGCGTATCGCCCCAAGGTGAACCTCGGGCCCCGCGCCGGCGCCTCGCCGAACGAGGGATCGACCGGCACCCAGCCCGACGACGTCCGGACCTCGGCCCAGGCGTGCCAGACGAAGCCGAGCCCGTCGAAGGCCACCCCGACCGCGGTGCGACCGAGGGCCCCCGCCCGGGCCGCGGCGGCGAGCCAGGCGGCGGTCTTCTCCCGGCAGCTCGCCCCGGAGGCGCGCGGCGGAGGGAGGCCCCGCGGGAGCGCTCCCGCGGGCGGATCCCGGGGGACGCCGCAGAACGACCGCGCGGCCCGCGCGTCGACCGGCCCCTCGACGCGCGAGCCCGAGAGCCGCGGGGCGCGCTCCGGGACCCGGGCGGCGGGA
>DATKAL010000266.1:0-3387 GCA_035498135.1 Anaeromyxobacter sp. | reverse complement strand
GAAGGGCTGCTAGTAGCGGCGCCGCGTCCGGGCCCCGCGCCGCGCCGCCAGCGCGCGCCGGGGCCCGGGCCGCCGGCGTCGCGTCAGGCCAGCGCCCGCGCCGCCTTCCGCGGCGGCCGCACCGGCACCGCAGCGGCGCCCTCCCCCACCTGGAACGAGGCGGCCAGCTCGGTGAGCCGCCCCGCCTGCCCGGAGAGCTCGGCGGCGGCGGCGCTCGACTCCTCGGCGCTGCCCGCGTTCTGCTGGGTGACCCGGTCCACGTCGGCGATCGCCCCCCGGACCTCCTCGAGCGCCCCGACCTGCTCGCGCGCCGCCGCGTCGATGCGGGCCACCAGCGCGCTCGCCCCCGCCACCGCCTCGGCGATCCGGGCCAGCCGGGCGCTGACCTGCTGCCCGGTGGCCTCGCCCGCGTTCGCCTGCCCGACCGACTCCCGGATGAGCGCCTCGCTGCGCGAGGCCGCCTCCTTGGAGCGCAGGGCGAGCGAGCGCACCTCCTCGGCCACCACCGCGAAGCCCCGTCCGGCGTCCCCGGCCCGGGCCGCCTCGACCGCGGCGTTGAGGGCGAGCAGGTTGGTCTGGAAGGCGATGTCGTTGATGTCCTTGATGATGGCCGAGGTGCCCTCGGCCGAGCCCCGGATCCGCTCCATCGCCCCGGCGAGCTGGCGCACCGCCTCGGTCCCCTGGGCGGCCGCCCGGTCGGCCTCGCCGGCGAGGCCGGACGCCTCCTGGGCCTGGCCGGCGGCGCGCCGGGCCATGTCGGCGATCGCCTCGAGCCGCCCCGAGGTGCGCTCCACCGCCCCCGCCTGCTGGGAGGCCCCCTGCGCCACGTGCTGGCTGGTCTCGGCGATCTGCCGGGCGGCCTGCTCCACCTCCTGCACGGTCACCGCCACCTGGCCGATGGCCTCCTCCAGGGCGGCAGCCGTGGCGTTGGTCGCCTGCGCCAGCCGGCCGAGGTCGCCGCGGTGGCCCCCCTCCGCCCGGGCGGTGAGGTCGCGCCGGGCGAGCGCCTCCAGCACCTCGACCGTCTGGGCCACCGGGGCGGTGAGGGCGTCGAGCGCCCCGTTGAGCGCGGCCACCAGCGCCGCCCAGTCCCCGCGGAACCGCCCCGCGTCCGCCCGCGCCGAGAGCCGGCCCTCCGCGGCCCGGCCGGCCAGCTCGCCCAGCTCGGCCGCGATCCGGTGCAGGTTCTCCCGGAGCTGGTCCAGCCGCTCGTTCACGATCGCCTGCTTGCCCGGGAGCGGCTCGAGGCGCGGGGCGAAGTCCCCCTCGGCGTAGGCGGCCAGGATCTCCAGGATCCGCCGGAGGGTGCCGACGTGCTGCGCCACCGAGGCGTTCACCCCCTCGGCCATCTTCAGGTAGATCCCCTGGAAGCCCTTCCGCTCGATGACGGCGTCGAGGTCCCCGGCGGCGTGGGCGGCGGCGTTCCGGCCCATCGCCTCGACGAAGCCCTGGAGGATCGCTCCCAGCCCTTCGAGGTTCTGCCGGAGCGGCTCGAGCTCGCCCCGCCAGCGCTCGGCCGAGGGGGGCGGAAGCTCGCCCTGCGCCAGCCGCTCGATCTGCGCCGCCGCCGCCCGGACCGGCCGGGTGAGCGCGTCGAGGGTCCCGTTGAGCCCGTCCACCACCCGCCGGAACTCGCCCTGGTGGGCGGCCGCGTCCGCCCGGGCCCCGAGCTCGCCCACCGCGGCGCGCTCCGCCAGCCGGCCGACGTCCTCCACCAGGCGGGCCACCGCCCCCACCGCGGCGTCCACGCCCAGGGCGATCTCGCGGAACTCGCCCCGGGCCTGGGCGGCCCGCCGCTCGGGTACCTCGCCGCGCCCCAGGGCCCGGACCGTCGCTCCCGTCTCGCGGATCGGGACGACCAGCGCGTCCATGGTCCGGTTGAGCCCCTCGACGATGCCCCGGAACTCCGGGCTCACCCGCTCCGGCTCGGCGCGCACGTCCAGGGTCCCCTCCTGCGCCGCCCCGGCGAGGCGAACCGCCTCGCCGATCAGCCCCTCCAGGTTGCGCCGGATGCTCCGGGCCAGCACGTACGCCGCGCCCGCCAGGCAGATCAGGATCAGCCCGGCCACGCCGATGATCCGCTCGGTCTCGGTGCGGAGCGCGGCCTCGACGTCGTCCAGGTAGACCCCCGAGCCGACGACCCAGCCCCAGGGGGCGTAGGCCTTCACGAAGGAGACCTTCCGGACCGGCTGGTCGTGCCCCGGCTTGGGCCACAGGTAGGCCACGAAGCCGCCCTCGGGGGCCGCCCGCACCGTCTTCACGAACTCGACGAAGAGGAGCTTGCCGCTGGGGTCCGCGTAGGTGGAGAGGTCCTGGCCGTCCAGCTCCGGCTTGATGGGGTGCATCACCATCGTGGGGTGGAGGTCGTTGATCCAGAAGTACTCGCGCGCCTCGTAGCGCAGCCCCTTCACCGCCTCGAGCGCCGCCTGCTGCGCCTCCGCCACCGGGAGCGTGCCCTTCTCCGCCAGGGCGCCGAACCGGGCCACCAGCGAATGGACGGTCTCGACCGTGGCCCGGATCTTGGCCTGCCGCTCGGCCATCATCTGCGCCCCGAGCACGCGGCGGGACTGCACGGCGACCGCGCCGAGCGCCAGCGCGCCGGCGACGACCACCGCCCATAGCCGCGCGCCGACCGTGAGCCTTCCTAGCCAGCGGAACATCTCGCTCCCTCCGAGATCCCCTCCCGACGCTGCTCCATGGAAGGGACGTGCCGTGCGACCCGGCGCCGCTGGGGATGGGCCGCCCCATGGGAACGACCCAGCCTGGCGACGGTTTCCGGCTCATGACGCCGCGCGTCGGCACGCAAGCTCGCGTGCCCGGCGGCCGGGTCGCGGGGCTCCCGGGGCTCGGACGACCCGGGACCCCGCCGGTCAGCGCGGCGTGCCCTTCCCTCCCGGAGCGGAGGCGCCCGTGGCGCCGTCGCCGTCCAGCGCGTCGGCGATCCGCACCCCGGCCTCCCAGGCGGCGGACTCGGTGGGGAAGAGCTCGCGGCTCCCGAGCCCGTCGACGCTCACCGACCAGGCCGACCCGTCCCGCCACACGCGCATCACGTGGCGGCGGATCTCGAAGCGGGTCCCGCGCGGCTTGTAGATGTCTCGCGTGGAGAGCCCCCCTTTGCGCGCGGGTCCGTGCTCCTAGCGTCGCCACCGGGGAGCCAGGCGTCGATACCGGCGAACCCGGAGCCCCGCCGGGGCCGCCGCCGGAGCGCTAGGCTCCTCGGATGTCAGTCACTATGAGTCAAAAGGGTGCGGCGGCTTCCCCGGGAGGTCCCCACCGGCGGGTGTGACCCGGCCCCGGGCGCGGCGCTCCCGGCGACTACCTTGGGGCGCCCGCCCCGACGGGCGTGACCCCGAAGGCCACGGATCGCCCTCAAAGTGCGAGGGATTC
>DATKAL010000265.1:0-6647 GCA_035498135.1 Anaeromyxobacter sp. | reverse complement strand
CCCCGGACTTGGTGAGCCCCTCGAACCAGGCGAACCACTTCTGCATGTGCTGCTGGATCTGCTCGGGCGAGTCGGCGGCGGCGCTGGAGCCCGCGCCGCGGAAGATGAGCATGTAGGCGGCCATCGTGGAACCTCATGTGGTGGCCGGTGGATTCCGGCCTCTCGACCCCTCGACGATCGAGCGCTCGCGATCCGGACAGATACCCACCCGCGGGGCCCGGCGCAGGTCCGGGTGGGCGGCCTTCACCCACCCCGGAGGGGCTGAGGGCCGGGGATGGTCGGCGCGTCTGCACCGTGCAGGGGGGACAACGCTCCTCCCCTCGTCGCGCGACATGACGTATCCGCTGGGGCCGTGGGAAGAAAGCGACGTGGACGCGCTCAACGTCGAGCGGGCGTCCACCGCGCCGACGCGGGCGCCGGTGGGGGAACCGCTGCTCACGCCGCTGCCCGTCGGGCCCGGCATCGTCCGTCCGCGGGCCGGGCTGGCCCGGGCCCTGCTCGGCGGGACCTGGTTCGCCCTCGCCGCTTACGCGCTGTGGCGGCTCGGCCTCGAGCGGGCGGGCGACGAGCGCGGCCTGGTCGCCGACCTGGCCTTCTTCCCCTTCTACCCGGCCGCCGGCGCGGCGTCCGCGATCGCGGCGCGCGCCAGCGCCGGGCGCGTGCGCGCCGGCCTGTGGGCGCTCGCCGGTGCCTGGTTCGCCTCCTGCGCCGGCGAGTCGCTCTATCTCGCGGCCCGGGCCTTCCCGGCGGCGAGGCCCTTCCTCGAGGCGACCGGGGACGGGCTGGACGCGACCTACTATCCCCTCGCCGCCCTCGGGTTCCTCGCCCTGGCCGCCCGTCCGCGCGGCCTCGCCCCACGCCTCCGGCTCGCCGCCGACGCCCTGGTCGCAGCCGCGGCGGCCACCGCCCTGGTCTGGTACTTCGTGCTCCGACACCTGGGCCCGGTCTCGACCTGGCGGTGGCACCTCGAGAAGGTGATGGGCAGCGGCGCCGGCGAGGTGCTGATCCTCTTCGCCGCCGGCCTGGCCCTCGCCCGTCCCGCGCGGGAGATCGCCGGCCCCCCGCTCCACGCCCTGGCGGCCGGCGTGCTGGCGCTCGCCCTGGGTGACCTCTCCTCGGCGCAGCACGCCTTCACCTCCGACGCCGGCACCTCGCTCGCGGGCGACCTGCTGCTCACGGCCGGCACGGCCCTCTCCACCACCGGCGGGCTCCTGGTGGTCTGGCCGGGGGGGCCGGCGGCCGTTCCCCGCTGGCTGGCCGCCGCCCTCCAGCCCCTCGGCCGGCTCCCCGCGCTCGCGGTGGCGGCCGTGCTCGGGCTCCTGACGATCGAGCTCGCCCGGGCGCCCTCCGGGGCGGTGGCGGGCCTGGCCTCGGCGGCCGCGGGTCTGGCCCTGGTCGTCATGGCTCGCCTCCGCCTCGCCGAGCGGGCCCTGGAGGCCGAGGCGGCGGCGCGGGTGGAGCAGGAGCAGCGCCTGCAGCAGGCACAGCGGCTCGAGCTCCTCGGCCTCCTCACCGGCGCGGTCGCCCACGACTTCGCCAACCTGCTCGCCGGGCTGGGCGGAACGGCCCAGGCGCTCGCGGAGCGGCTCCCCGAGGGGATCCCGGAGGTGGAGGAGGTGCGGGAGGTGGTCCGGCGCGGCCGGGCCCTCTGCCAGCAGCTGCTCGCCACCGGGCGCCGTGCCCCCGCACCCACCGCCGCGGTCGATCCGCGCGAGGTCGTGGACGGGGTCCTGCCGCTCCTGCGCCGGCTCGTCCCCCGCACGGTCGCGCTGGAGACGAGCGGCGAGCCGGGGCGGGTGTCGGTGGGCGTCGACCGGACCCAGCTCGAGCTCGCCCTGATGAACCTCGTGGTGAACGCGCGCGACGCGATGCCCACCGGTGGCGTGGTCTGGATCCGCGCCGAGCGGCTGGACGTTCCGCCCGGGAGCCCTTGGAACCGGCGCGGCGTCGCGGCGGGGCGCCACGCCCGGCTGGTGGTGGCCGACACCGGCGTGGGGATGGACGCGGAGACGCTGCGCCACGCCACCGAGCCCTTCTTCACCACCAAGCCGGCCGGGCGGGGCACCGGGCTGGGGCTGGCCTCCGTCCAGGCGCTGGCCGACGCGGCCGGCGGCCGGCTACTCGTGGACTCGACGCCGGGGCGGGGGACGGTGGTCACCCTGGTCCTGCCGGCGACGTAGCGCGGCGCGGGGGGGCCCGGACGGGCCCGGCGCGGGAAGCGCCCGCCGATGAAACCCTTTCCCGGGCGGCGCGTAGTGATCGAGGAGTCCCGGGAGAGCGCCCCATGAAGAACTCCATCCCACGAGCCCGGATCCGCCTGGCGCTGGCCCTGGCGGTCGGGCTGCCTTGCGCATGCCAGGCGCGCGGCGTCCCGGGAGACCCCGCCCCGGCCGCGCCCGCCCAGCCCGTCGCCCAGGAGAGCACGAAGATGCCGGCCTTCCAGAAGCCGCCCGACGCCGAGCTCCGGAAGCGGCTCACGCCGATGCAGTACCAGGTGACCCAGCACGAGGGGACCGAGCCGCCCTTCCGCAACCCTTACTGGGACAACCACCAGCCCGGCCTCTACGTGGACGTGGTCTCGGGCGAGCCCCTCTTCAGCTCGCTGGACAAGTTCGAGTCGGGGACCGGCTGGCCGAGCTTCACCCGGCCCATCGACCCCAGGGCGGTCACCACCCGCTCCGACTTCGGGCTGCTCGTCCCCCGCACCGAGGTTCGCTCCCGGCAGGCGGACTCGCACCTCGGCCACGTCTTCGACGACGGCCCGCCCCCCACCGGGCTCCGCTACTGCATGAACTCGGCCGCCCTGCGCTTCGTCCCGCTCGAGCGGCTGGCGCAGGAGGGCTACGGCGATTACCTCCGCCTCTTCGAGGCGGCGGGCGAGAAGCCGCCCAC
Source organism: Anaeromyxobacter sp. (assembly GCA_035498135.1). Lineage (GTDB taxonomy): Bacteria > Myxococcota > Myxococcia > Myxococcales > Anaeromyxobacteraceae > Anaeromyxobacter. Next base: position 3,755 of record DATKAL010000265.1, on the reverse strand, counting down.
CCACGGGGCGGCGCCATGAGGCCCGCGGTCCTGGTGGGGACGCTGGCGTTCGCGGCGATCGCGGCCGAGACGCTCTACCTCTGGCCCGCCCAGGGGACGCAGGAGGCGAGGGAGATGATCGGCAATCCCAGCGTGGGGAAGGAGCCGGGGCACGTCGGCCACGGCACCGCCCTGGTGCCCGCCGGCAAGGACCAGCTGGCGATCTTCGCCCAGGGGTGCTTCTGGGGCGTCGAGGAGCGGTTCCGCAAGGTGCCGGGCGTGGTGGCGACCGCGGTCGGGTACACCGGCGGCCACACCAAGGACCCGTCCTACGAGGACGTCTGCACCGACCGCACCGGCCACGCCGAGGCGGTCCTGGTCGAGTTCGACCCGGAGAAGGTGACCTACGACCAGCTGCTCAAGTTCTTCTGGGAGACCCACGACCCGACCAGCGGCGACCGCCAGGGGCCGGACCGCGGCACCCAGTACCGGTCGGCGATCTTCACCTTCGGGCCGGAGCAGCAGGCCAAGGCGCTCGCCTCGAAGACCGAGGCCCAGGCGCGGCTCGCCGACCCCATCACCACGGAGATCGCGCCCGCCGGGCCGTTCTGGATCGCCGAGGGCTACCACCAGCAGTGGGACGAGAAGCACGGGGCTCTCTCCTGCCCCGTCCCGCACCACCCCCGGGCGAAGGCCCGGTAGCGACGCCGGCCACCCACCCCTCGTCGAGCCAGGAGCCGATCGCCCGGAACGCGGCCCGGGCCGCGTCCTGGCGCGCGGCGAAGGGGGCGCAGACTTCGGCCAGCGGGGCGCCGGCCAGGGCCGCCTCCAGCGCGGCGCCCTCCTCGTCGGCCAGCCGGGCGTGGACCACCGCCGGGCCGTCGCCGGCGCGCCAGACCGCCAGCCGGCAGGGGCCGGGGACGCGCCGCCCGGGCTTCTTCCCCTCCGTGAGCCTCCGCCAGGCGCCGCAGGGATCGTGCCCCAGCGCGAGGAGCCGGAGCGCGGGGACGAGGCGGAGGCGGGCGCGGGGCTGCTCCGCGGGGGCGAGGGCGGCCAGGGCCTCCCGCCCGACCGGCGCCGCCCGACCGGCGAAGAAGACCTCCGAGCGCGCCCACTCGAGGGCCGCCAGGTCGGCGAGGTCCGGCCGCCGGGGCTCCGGATGGCGCCGGAGGAACGCCGCCAGGGAGCGCCCCAGCCGGCCGATGTCGTGGTGGGCCGAGGGGTGGGCCCGAAGGTAGGCGTCGCCGAGCGCCTCGAAGCGCGCCGCGCCCAGGCAGGCGGCCACTGCCGGGAACTCCTCCCGGAGCGCCTCGAGGAGCCGGGCCCGCCACATGTCCGCGTAGATCCGCACCCGCCGCGCCGCCAGCAGCGCCGGCGGGCCGGTGAAGCAGGCCTCGAGCGCGCCCGGCGCCGGCTCTCCCCGGCCCGTCACCAGGGCGTGGAAGAGGGCCTGGGTCTCGGCCAGGGTCACGGGACCGCCCTCCGCCCGGCGGGCCGGAGCTCCTCCGCCTCGACGGCGGCGGCCCGGCGGCTCTCGGCCACCAGCGCCTCGAGCGGCGGGATCCGCTCGTCCCACTCCACCAGGGCCGGGACCCGGCCGAACCGCCGGAGCGCCACCCGGTAGAGCGCCCAGACCTCCTCGGGCACGGGGCTCCCGTGGCTGTCGAGCAGCCAGGCACCCTTGTCGGCGTGGCCGGCCAGGTGGAGCTGGCCGACCCGGTCGGCGGGGATGCCCTCGAGGTAGGCGAGCGGATCGAGGCCGAGGTTCCGGGCGGTGACGTGGACGTTGTTCACGTCGAGGAGGATCCCGCAGTCGGCGCGCCGGCAGAGCTCGGCGAGGAACTCCCACTCGGTGAGGGTGGAGTCCCGATAGGCGACGTACGAGGACGGGTTCTCGAGCAGGATCTGCCGGCCGAGGCGCTCCTGCACCTCGATCACCCGGGCGGCGACGTGGGCGAGCGCCTCCTCGGTGTACGGCAGGGGCAGGAGGTCGTGGAGGTACTCGCCCCGGTGGCGCCCCCAGCACAGGTGATCGGTCACCAGGGCGGGCGCGATCCTCCGGACCAGCCGCGAGAGGTCGGCGAGGTACCGGCGGGAGAGCGGCTCGACCGCGCCGATGGAGAGGGAGACCCCGTGGAGCGCCACCGGCACGTCCCGGCGCACCTTCTCCAGCACCGCCAGCGGCCGGCCGCCCGCGGCCATGAAGTTCTCGCTGATCGCCTCCACCCAGTCGACCGGCGGACGCGCCGCGAGGAAGGACGCGAAGTGGCGCGCCCGGAGCCCCACCCCGTGCCCCAGATCCTGGCGGGAGATGGCCATGGGAGGTGGCGGAGCCGGCCCGGAGGCCGGCCCCCGTCGCGCTACATCTTGGCCATCACGACCTTGCCGCCCTTGTCCTTGCACTCCTTCTCGCTCTTGGTGTCCATCATGCCCTTCCCCTTGCAGGAGTTCTGCCCCTTGCAGGAGTTGTCGGCGCCGGCGCAGCTCCCCTGGCCCTTGCAGCCGTTGATCCCGGCGCAGTGGACGACCTTCGCCCCGTCCTTGGTCTTCCCGGCCTTCTCGTCGGCGCGCGCCGCGCCGGCGGCGAGCAGGGAGCAGACGGCGGCCGCGACGGCGGCCCCCTTCACGGCTTCACGGATCATGGTGCCTTCCTTTCTCGAGGGTGCTGCGTTGGACGGGCCGCCGATGCGGCCCGTGAGGCGGCCTCAGGGCGTCTTGGCCTTCGCGAAGAGGGAGAGCTCGACCGTCCCCTGCTCGGCGACCACCTTGGCGAGCGACTGGACCCGGGCGAGCCAGCCGTCGGTGTACTTCGGGCCGATGTGGTAGGCGTCGCGGTCGAAGCGGGCGATGGTGGCCCGGATCCGGATGGTCTCGCGGTCGCCGTAGGCGCCGGGCGGGAAGAGGAGCGCGGTCCCGGTGACCTTCTCCTTGCCGCCGTCGGCGCGCCCTCGCCCGCAGACGCGGAAGGGGATCTCGGCGGTGAAGGGGGCCGGCTCCTCCGGCTTGAGCGTCCCCACCCGCACCGCGCTGAACTGGGCCTCGAGGCGGCAGTCCTTGGGCTCCACCTTCTTGTTGGTGGCCCACTGGCGGAAGTGGTCGCTCTTGGTGTCGTCGTTGTCGACCCGGATGCTCTCCAGCGGGACCGTGCAGCGGCCCTCCGCCAGCCCGCTCTTCGGGTCGTAGCGGAGCTCGCACCCGACCTCGGAGCTGACCGCCGTGATCCGCTCACCCAGCTTCGCGTCGAAGACCGCGGAGAAGCTGTTGTTGCCCGCGTCGGGGCTCACCTCGAGGTCCTCGGCCCGGGCGGCGGCGGCCAGGGCGAGGGCGAGGAGGGCGGCGGCTCGGCTCATGGGCGGTTCCTTTACGGTGCGACCGGGGTGGTTGCACCGGCGGATACGCCACCGGCGGCGCGGCGGTACGCGGCCGCCCCGAGCGGGCCGGCGCGCTCACTCGGCCGGGGCGAGCCCGCGGACCAGGCGGGCCGCGAGGACCGCCACCAGGGCCACCCCCCCCACGTGGAACACGAGCAGGTGCGGGAGCGAATCCTGGGCGCGGCAGACGAGGTGCAGCCCGGCGTCCCCGGCCAGCGCCCCGGCCGCGGCCGCCCCGGCGGCGAGGCGCCCGCCCAGGGCGGTGACCCCCCGGCGGACTGCCGCCCAGCCGGCGGCCACCGCTCCCGCCGCGCAGGCGAGCTCGAGCGCGAGGCAGTGGAACCCCAGGCCCGCCTCGAGCGGCCCGCCCCGCCCGGCGATCCCGGCCGCGACCACCGCCCCGGC
>DATKAL010000264.1:0-2409 GCA_035498135.1 Anaeromyxobacter sp. | reverse complement strand
GCGAGACCGAGGACCTCGGGCCGCTCGGCTGCCGGATCGTCTCGCTCATGCCCCTGCGCCGCGGGGAGGCGATCCGGCTCCGGCTCCGCTTCCCGGGGGTGCGCTTCCCCCTCGACGTCGCCGGGACGGTGGCCTGGGCGGCGACCGTGCCCCCGTACCACACCGGGGTGGCGTTCGCCCGCGGCCAGGAGGCGGACGTGCAGCGCTTCGTGGCCGCGGTGCTGGCGGCGCGCCCCGGGCTGGCCCGCGCCTCGGCGGACGGCGTGCCGATCCAACGCTCGATCCGCCGGAGGCGACCCCGCCGCCCCGGGCCGGCCGCGCCCCGGGCCGCCCCGCCGCCGGCCGCCGAGCCCGGCCTGCCGGGGCGGACCCCACAGGCGCAGAAGCTGCTCGACGTGGCGCACGTGGAGCGCGCCGGCGGACGGATCGCCTCGGCGGTCCAGTGGCTCAAGGCCGCGCTCCGCCTCGCCCCGAGCGACGGCGAGATCGCCGGCGAGCTCGACGCGCTCGCCGGGAGCGAGCCGCCGCCCGGCGACGGGCCGGCCAAGGGCTAGCGCGCACTCCCGTTCGGGTCCGGAGCGAGCGCGGCCAGGGCCCGCAGGAGGTCCTCGGGGACGGGCGCGCGGACCTCGATCCGCGCGCCGCTCCCGGGCGCCGGGAAGGCGAGCCGCTCCGCGTGCAGCGCCTGCCGCCCGATGGCGGGCGAGGGGACGCCGTAGACGGCGTCGCCGAGCACCGGGAACCCGGCCTCCGCGAGCTGCACCCGGATCTGGTGGGTCCGGCCCGTCTCCAGCCTCACCTCGAGGAGCGCGGCGCTGCGCAGGGACCGCGCCACCCGGAACGCGAGCCGGGCGCGCCGCGCCGAGGCGATCCGGGTGGTGAAGCGCCGCGGATCGGCCGGGCTCCGGCCGTAGGGCGTGTCGAACCGGCCCTCCGCAGGCGGCGCCCCCTGGACGAGCACCAGGTACTCCTTCTCCACCCGCCCCTCCTCGAAGGCGCGCCGGAGCGCCGCCAGGGCGCGGTCGTGCCGGGCGAGGAGGAGCGCGCCGCTCGTGTCCCGGTCGAGCCGGTGGGGGAGCCCCGGGACCGCCCGGCCCGCCACGTCGAACGCCCCGAGCCGGCTCGCCGCGCCCACCACCGAGGAGGCGCGGGGGCCCGCGGGCTCCACCGCCAGGCCGGCCGGCTTCGCCACCACCAGGCAGTCGGGGTCGTCGTGGAGGACGGCCAGGTCCGGGCCGGCGGCGGCGGCCACGGCCCGCGGGGTGGGGCGCTCGACCTGGACCTCCTCTCCCCCGAAGAGCCGCCGGAGCGGAGAGCAGGCCTTCCCCCGGATCCGGACCCGCCCCTGCTCGACCAGGGCGCGCGCCCGCTCCGGCGCGAGGGCCAGCGCCTTGGCGAGAAACCGGTCCAGCCGCTCGCCCGCGGCGTCGCGAGGGACGGTGAGGCGCTCGAGGGCCATCGCCCCGGAACCTAGACGACCGGGGGCGATCGGGGAACCGCGCACTCCGGCCTCCCGCCCGCCCCCTCGCTGGACATCCCGGCCGCGATCCGGGTTACACCTTCCACATGGCCGCGCCCCTGGTCACCCTCGACCGCGTCGACGTGCGCCTGGCGGGCGCGCTCGTCCTCTCGGAGGTGTCGCTGGAGCTGCACGCCGGCGAGGGGCTCGCGATCCTGGGAGGCAACGGCGCGGGCAAGTCCACCCTGCTCCGCCTCCTGCGGGGCGACCTGTGGCCCGACCCGCGGAGCCCCGGGCGGCGCCTCTTCCACGGCCCGGACGGCGCCTTCGAGAGCCCCATCGGCGTCCGCGAGCGGATCGCCCGGGTCGCCCCCGAGGCCCAGGACGCCTACGTGCGGGCCGACTGGGACGTGCCGGTGGAGGCGGCCATCCGCTCCGGCTTCTTCGACGCGCTCTGGCCGGCCGAGGCGGCGACGCCCGCCCAGGCGGCGAGGGTGCGCGAGGTGGCCGCCACCCTCGGCATCGGCCACCTGCTCGGCCGCTCGATGCTGGAGCTCTCGCGCGGCGAGGGGCGGCGGGTGCTGCTCGCCCGGGCCCTCGCGCCCTCGCCCGCCGCCCTCCTCCTCGACGAGGCCTGCGACGGCCTCGACGCCGCCGCGCGCGAGGGCTTCCTGGCGCTGGTCTCGGAGGTGGCCCGCCGGGGCACGGCGGTGGTCACGGCCACCCACCGGCCGGACGAGATCGTCCCGGAGATCGAGCGGGTGCTCTGGCTCGAGGGGGGCCGGATCGCGCGCCGGGGGACCCGCGCCGAGGCGCTCGGCCCGCGGCCCGCGCCGGAGGGGCCGGCCCGGGCGCGCCCGAGGCGGGACGGCCCGCCGGTGTTCCAGGTGCGCGACGCCACCGTGCTGGTGGAGGGCCGCCCGGTCCTCGACCGGGTGAGCCTCACGGTC
>DATKAL010000263.1:0-8918 GCA_035498135.1 Anaeromyxobacter sp. | reverse complement strand
GGGGGCCCGGCGGGCTCGCTCGCCCTCCTCGCCCTGGCCGCGCTCGCCCGGCCGCGGCGCCGGCGCCCGGCGCGATAGGCGCCCTCCCTGCGGCGCGGGTCCCGTCCCGCGCCGCGGGGGTCAGGCGCCGCAGGAGCCCGAGTCGATCCCCGCCCGGCCCTTGATCCGGTTCCCGACCGCGATCCCCGCGAGGAGCGCGCCCAGCGTCACCAGCGCCGCCAGCTTCCCCTCGCCGATCTGCGCCAGCACCGCTCCCGGGCAGGCGCCGGCGATGGCCCAGCCGGCCCCGAAGAGGAGCGCGCCGGGGATCGTCCCGCGCGTCAGCGGCCGCCGGGGCATGCCCGCGCCACGGCAGTGGATGGCGAAGCCGATCCCCGCCAGCACCACCGCGCCCGTGAAGGTGAGGAAGAGGCGGCTCTCCCCGAGCGTGAACATCCGGTGGAGCTGGCCGAAGTCGGTGAAGCCGGCCGCCGACGCGGCCGCGCCGAGCAGCGTCCCCAGGGCCCCGAGCTCGAGGTGCGTCCGGTAGCGGGCCGTCACGCGAGCCTCCCCGCGAGCAGGAGGGACACGGCCATCGCCGCGCCGAGGAAGGTGGCGGTGGCGACCATGCTCGCCGGCTGGAGCCGCGAGCAGCCGGAGAGGCCGTGACCGGTGGAGCACCCGCCCGCGATCGTCACGCCCATGCCGGCCAGGAACCCGCCCAGCGCCAGGAAGGCGAGGCCGCGGCCGCCGGTGCCGAGCAGCCGGCCGAAGTCCGGGCCCATGTCCAGGGTGAGGTGGAAGCCGCCCCGCAGCACCGCGGCCACGAAGCCCCCGACGACGATCCCGGCCAGGAAGAGGGCGTGCGCGGCGACGCTGGGGCGCACCGCCGGGCTGGCGCAGGTCCCCTTGCAGGCCCGGCCGCCCCGGGCGGGGAGCGCGGCGGCCGGCAGCAGCACCTCGGATCCGCAGCCGAGCGCGGGCGCGGCGGAGGCGGTGGCGGCCGCCGCCCACCCCGCGGGCGGCGGGGGCCCGAAGGCCTCCAGCGTGGCGGCGAGGAGGGCCCGCTCGAGCTCGGCCTCGCTCAGCCGGGCGGAGGCGGCGCGGGCGCGATCGGCCTCGAGCTCGGCCCGGAGGTTCACCATGCGCGAGAGGATCCCGGAGACCCCGAGCGGGCGGCGGGCCACGATGCAGGAGCCCACCGCCACCAGGGCGAGCGCGGCCGCGCCCGCGTACCAGGGGAGGTAGCCGCTCACGTCACAGCCCGAGGACCTGGAGGTTCAGCTCCCTCCCGTTCGGGAGGAGGTTCGGGGGCACCGGCCGCCCCTCGAGCGAGAGCTGGTAGCGCGCGCAGTTCGGGAAGCGCCCCTCGCAGTAGAAGGTCTGCCAGACCTTGAGCGAGGCGCGCCGCTGGAACTTCGGGAACAGCTCGCAGGTGGCGACGTGCGAGCACGCGGCCGGCCGGGTAGCGGTGGCGATCATCGGAACCTCCCAGGCGAAATCCTCCTCGACCCCGCGCCGGCGAGGAATCCCGGGGCCGCGGGATGTTCAACTGTAGGCAAACAGGCGCGGCGGCGAGCGCTCCACCGCCGGCCCCGGCCGCGGGCTGCGTCAGACCGCCGCGCGACGCTCCCTCCGCGGTAAGGCTGCGAGCACGGACGCAAGGTGTGCCGGCGCGATCGCTGCCTCTGCGGCAAGGAGCCGTTCCGGCCCTGCACGGACGCACCGCATGACCCAAATTCGGCGCCCCCCGATCGGCCCCTGCGCGGCCCGGGCACGCCCGGCAGGCATCCCCTCCTGGCGAGAGGAGCGCGCATGCCGACCCGGGACGTGGCGGTGATCGTCGGGAGCCTCCGCAAGGAGTCCTTCAGCCGGAAGATCGCGCGCGCCATCGCCGAGCTCGCGCCGCCCTCGCTCGGGCTCGAGATCGTGGAGATCGGCGGGCTCCCCCTCTACAACCAGGACGACGAGGGCGCGAGCCCACCGCCCGCCTGGGCGGCCTTCCGCGAGCGGCTCCGGCGCGCCGACGCGGTCCTCTTCGTCACCCCCGAGTACAACCGCTCCGTCCCCGGCGTCCTCAAGAACGCGATCGACGTCGGCTCGCGGCCCTACGGGCAGAGCGCCTGGAGCGGCAAGCCCGCGGCGGTGGTGAGCGTGTCGCCGGGCGCGCTCGGCGCGTTCGGCGCCAACCACCACCTCCGCCAGTCGCTCGTGTTCCTCGACATGCCGGTGCTGCAGCAGCCCGAGGCCTACCTGGGCGGGGCGGCGAGCCTGCTCGATCCCGAGGGCCGGCTGGTGAACGAGGGGGCCCGCGACCTCCTCCGCAAGCTCGCCTCGGCCTTCGCGGCCTGGATCGAGGCCACCGCTCGCCGCTGAGGGGTGGAGCCCGGCGGACCGGAGCCAGCCCTCCCCGCCCCGGGACCCGGCCGTGCGCGCCGCCACTCGCTTCCTCCTCCTGCTCGTCGCCAGCCTCGCCCTGGTGGCCTGGGGCGCCTCCGCCCTCTTCAACCGCCAGGCCCGCGCCTGGGCCGAGCGGGACCTGGCCATGCGGGCGCGGCTGGCGGCCACCGCCGCCGAGCCCTCCCTCCTCGACGCGGGCGGCGACACGGTGCGCCTGCGGCTCGACGCGCTGGTGCGCGACGAGCGGCTCATGGGGGCCGCCCTCTGCCGTCGGGACGGAACGCCGGAGGTCTCGAGCGACGGCCTCCCCGCGGCGCTCGGGTGCGCCGCCCTCCCGGCCGAGGCCAGGGCCGGCGGCGCGCTCGGCTGGGAACGGGCCATGGCCGGGCCCGACGGCGCCGTCCACCTGACGGTGGTGCCCATCGCCGGGGGGACGGGCCGCGCTCGCCTGCTCCTGCTCGTCCACGACATGAGCTTCGTCGATCGCCGGGCCGACACCACCCGCCGCCAGACCTTCCTCGCCTTCGCCATCGTCGGCCTCCTGGGGGCGGCGGCGGCGGTGGTGGTGGCGCGCCTGTCCTGGCTCTCCTGGACCTCGCAGCTCCGCCGGATCCTGATGGCCCCCTTCCTCGCCTCCGCGGCCCGGGCCCCGCGCCGGTTCCAGCCGCTCCTCTCCGACGTGCGCGACCTGGTCTCCAGCCTCGCCGCCGAGGAGGCGAGGACCGAGTCGGGCTGGACGCCGGAGCGGCTCCAGCGGGTCCTGCGGCGCCAGCTCGGCGGCGAGGGGATCCTGGTGGTGGCCAACCGGGAGCCGTACCTGCACGAGCGGGACGGCGAGGGCGGCGTGCGCGTCGTCCACCCGGCCTCGGGCCTGGTCACCGCCCTCGAGCCGGTGATGCGCGCCTGCTCCGGCACCTGGATCGCCCACGGCAGCGGCAGCGCCGACTTCGAGGTGGTGGACGGCCGGGACCACGTCCGGGTCCCGCCCGGCCAGCCCGCCTACGAGCTCCGGCGCCTCCGGCTGAGCCGCGAGGAGGAGCGGGGCTACTACTACGGCTTCTCCAACGAGGGGCTCTGGCCGCTCTGCCACATCGCCCACGCCCGGCCGGAGTTCCGCTCCGGCGACTGGGAGCAGTACCGGCGGGTGAACCGCCGCTTCGCCGACGCCGTGACCGAGGAGGCCGGCGTCCCCGACCCCATCGTGCTGGTCCAGGACTACCACTTCGCCCTCCTGCCCCGGTACCTGCGCGAGCGGCTGCCGCGCTCCACCATCCTGACCTTCTGGCACATCCCCTGGCCCAACGCCGAGCGGCTGGGCATCTGCCCCTGGGAGCGGGAGCTCCTGGACGGGCTCCTGGGCAGCTCCATCGCCGGCTTCCACACCCAGGCCGACTGCAACAACTTCCTGGAGGCGGTGGACCGCTACCTCGAGTCCCGGCTCGACCGCGAGCGGCGCTCGGTGGTGCAGGGCGGGCGGGAGACGCTGGTGCGCGCCTACCCCATCTCGATCGACTGGCCCAGCCGCTGGGCCGAGTCCACCGCCCCGGCCGCCGAGTGCCGCGCCGCGGTCCGGCGGGAGCTCGGCCTCCCCGGCGACGCCCTGCTCGGCGTCGGCGTCGACCGCCTCGACTACACGAAGGGGATCGAGGAGCGCCTCCTGGCGGTGGAGCGGCTCCTGGAGCGCCGCCCGGACCTGCGCGGCCGCTTCTGGTTCGCCCAGCTCGCGGCCCCGAGCCGGACCGAGATCGAGGCCTACCGGGCGCTCAGCCGTCGGGTCGAGGCCCTGGCGGGCCGGATCAACGAGCGGTTCGGGCGGGAGGAATGGCGCCCCGTCCTGCTGGCGCGCCGGCACCACGAGCCCCCCGCCATCTTCCGCATGTACCGGGCGGCGGACCTGTGCTTCGTCTCGGCGCTCCACGACGGGATGAACCTGGTGGCCAAGGAGTTCGTGGCCGCCCGGGACGACCTGCGAGGCGTCCTGGTGCTGTCGCGCTTCACCGGCGCCGCCCGGGAGCTGACCGAGGCGCTGGTGGTCAACCCCTACGACATCGACTCGTCGGCCGGGGCCCTGGCCGCCGCCCTGGACATGCCCGTCCGGGAGCAGGAGGAGCGCATGCGCTCGATGCGGTCGCTCGTCGCCGAGCTCAACGTGTACCGGTGGGCGGGGAAGATGCTCCTCGACGCCACCCGCGCCCGCCAGCGGGAGCGCCTGGCCTCACGCCTCTCCGGGAACGGAGGCGCCCGATGAGCGACCTCCTGGCGCCGGGCATGGCGGCCCGGGTCCGGGCCCTGGCCCGGCCCGGGACCTTGATCGTCCTCGACTTCGACGGGACGCTCGCGCCCATCGTCGGAGACCGGGAGGCCGCCTCCCTCGGCCGGCGGGCCCGGTCGGCCCTGCGGCGGCTGGCCCGGCGGTACCCGGTCGCCATCCTCAGCGGGCGCGGCGCCGACGACGTCCGGTCGCGCCTCGGAGGGGCCGAGGTGAGGTGGGTGGTCGGGTCGGGCGGCGCGGAGTGGCCCGGCGAGGAGGGCCGGCACCGGGCCTGGCGGCGGCGGGTGCGGGGCTGGCAGGCCGCGCTCGCCCGGCGCCTGGCCGGCATGCGGGGGATCGAGGTCGAGGCCAAGCCCCTCTCCGTCGCCGTCCACTACCGCCACAGCCCCGAGCCGGAGCGGGCCGCGGAGAGGATCGTCCGCCTCGCGCGGCGCCTCCGGGGCGCCGAGCGTCTCCTCGGCGACGGGGTGGTGAACCTCCTGCCGGCGGGCGCGGGCGACAAGGGCACGGCCCTGCAGCGGCTCGCCCGGCTCGCCGCCGCCCGGCGGGTCCTCTTCGTCGGGGACGACGCCACCGACGAGGCCGCGTTCGGGGCGGCGCTGGGCGTCCCCGGGGTGATGGTCCGCGTCGGACGCGACTCCTCGTCCCGCGCCGAGCACTGGCTGGCGCGGCGCTCGGCGGTCGACGTCCTCCTGGAACGCCTGATCCGGCTGCGGCCCCCCCTGCGCCCCCGCGCCACGCGGGCCCGACCCGCCGTGGCAACGCCGCGCACGCGGAGGCGCACGGGCCGCCACGGGCCGCGGTGATCCCCCGGGAGCGCCCCTGGAGGGTGTGTCACCGCGGGACAACCCAGGCGAGGCGTGACCACGGTCGCACCCCCGAGGCGACCCTTGCGGTCCGTGCGGCAGCCGTGACAGGCTCTGCGCCGAGCTCTCGATCAACTCTACGTGAACTCGGACGCGGCCAGGGGGAGCTCACGTCGGCCGACGTCCAGCGGCGGGCGGCACTTCGCTGTCGGTGTGGGACCCCATCAAGAAGGAGGCACGGTGTGAGACGGTTCATTCTGCTGGCTCTCGCGGTCGCGTCCATCTCTGGCATCGCTCGAGGCGCGGACAAGCCCAAGATCGGGCTCTCCTTCTCGGACTTCGCCACCGAGCGCTGGCCCCGCGAGCGGGACGAGATGTCCAAGCTGCTCAAGGACGCCGGCTACGACGTGGTGGTCCAGGAGGCGAACCACGACGCCAAGCTCCAGAACGACCAGATCAAGAACATGGTCACCCAGGGGGCCAAGGTCATCATCGTGGTGGCCGAGGACGGCGACTCGACCGCCACGGCGGTGGACGAGGTGGCCAAGAAGGGCGTGAAGGTCATCGCCTACGACCGGCTCATCAAGAGCCCCAAGATCGCCGCCTACGTCTCCTTCGACAACGTCGACGTCGGCCGGAACCAGGCCCGCGGCGTCCTGGCGGTGAAGAACTCGGGCAACTTCGTCCTCCTCGGCGGGAGCCCGACCGACAACAACGCCCACCTCTTTCGCCAGGGCCAGATGGAGGTCCTGAACCCGCTCATCAAGTCGGGCAAGATCAAGATCGTCGCCGACCAGTGGGTGGAGAACTGGGACCCGGCCAACGCCAAGAAGCTCATGGAGAACATCCTCACCGCCACGGGGAAGAAGTTCGACGCCGTGGTCGCCTCCAACGACGGCACCGCCCTGGGCGCCCTCGAGGCGATGAAGACCGCGGGCATGGCGGGCAAGGTCCCCATCTCCGGCCAGGACGCCACCGAGGCGGGCTGCAACTCCATCGCCCGCGGTGAGCTGACCGTGACGATCCTCAAGGACACGCGCAAGCTGACCCCGCTCGCGACCGAGCTCGCGGTCAAGCTGGCCAAGGGCGAGAAGAACCTGGGCCTCAGCCCCTTCAAGCTCGCCGATCTCACCGGGAACAAGAAGATGAAGGGCGATGTGCCCTGCAAGTTCCTCCAGGTCTTCCAGGTCACCAAGGACAACGTGAAGAAGCTGGTGGTCGACTCCGGCTTCCAGACCTACGAGGGCGTCTACAAGGACATCCCGAACGCGCCCCCGAAGTAGGCGCGCCTCGACCTCGAGCGCGGGAAGCCCGGCCCCCGCGGCCGGGCTTCCCGGAGAGGATGGGCCCGGTGCCCCAGGACGTCGTCCTCGAGATCTCGCACGTCACCAAGCAGTTCCCGGGCGTGACCGCGCTCAGCGACGTGTCGATCCAGGTGAGGCGGGGCGAGATCCACGGCCTCTGCGGGGAGAACGGCGCCGGCAAGTCGACGCTGATGAAGATCCTCTGCGGCGTCTACCCCTTCGGCACCTACGAGGGGGAGGTCGTCTACGAGGGGAAGGCCCTGCGGCTCGGCACCCGCTCGATCCGCCAGGCGATCGAGGAGGGGATCGCCATCGTCTACCAGGAGCTGACCCTGGTCCCGAAGATGACGGTCGGGGAGAACATCTTCCTCGGCAAGGAGCCGCGCCGCGGCCCCTCCATCGACTGGGACCGGCTCTACGCCGACACCGCCGCGGTGCTCAAGCGGTACAAGCTCGACGTCTCCCCCCACGCGGTGGTCGCCGACCTGGGCGTCGGCCAGATGCAGATGGTGGAGATCGCCAAGGCGCTCTCGGAGAGCGCCAAGGTGCTGATCCTCGACGAGCCGACCTCGGCCCTCTCGGCCGCCGAGGTCGACCGGCTGATGGAGATCCTCGGGGAGCTGAAGGCCCAGGGGGTGACCTGCATCTACATCACCCACAAGCTGGAGGAGTTCTTCCGGATCACCGACACGGTCTCGGTGCTCCGGGACGGGAAGCTGGTGACCACCCGACCGACGGGTGAGCTCACCCTGGAGAAGCTCGTGGGGCTCATGGTGGGGCGCGAGATGAAGGAGCGCTTCCCCAAGGGCAACCGGAAGCCGGGCGAGGTCTTCTTCAAGGTGGAGGACCTCCACGCCCTCGACCCGGCCGATCCGGGCCGGGAGGTCCTGCGGGGCGTGAGCCTCGAGCTCCGCAAGGGGGAGATCCTCGGCATCGCCGGGCTGATGGGCTCGGGGCGCACCGAGCTGGTCTCCACGCTCTTCGGCGAGTACGGCCGGGTGGTGAAGGGGCGGATCGAGCTCGACGGCCAGGAGATCACCATCGAGAGCGCCCGGGACGCCATGAAGCACCGGATCGGCCTGGTGCCCGAGGACCGCAAGCGCCTGGGGCTGGTCCTGATCCAGACCATCCTCCAGAACATGAGCCTCCCGAACCTGGGGCGCTTCTCCGGGTTCATGTACATCGACCAGAACGCCGAGCTGGCCACGGTGCTCAAGCACTCGCACAGCCTGTCGATCAAGGCCCCCTCCGTGCACGTCGCGGCCGAGTCGCTCTCCGGCGGCAACCAGCAGAAGGTGGTCATCTCCAAGTGGCTGATGTCCGAGCCCCGGATCCTGATCCTCGACGACCCCACCCGCGGCATCGACGTGGGGGCGAAGTACGAGATCTACAAGCTCATGAACCAGCTGGCGGAGAGCGGGTTCGCCATCATCATGATCTCGTCCGAGCTCGAGGAGGTGCTCGGGATGAGCGATCGCGTGACGGTGATGTGGGAGGGGCGCTCCAACGGTACCCTCGAGATCGGGGAGGCGTCCCAGGAGAAGATCATGGCCCGTGCAACGGGCATCGAGCTCTCGACCGGGTAGGCCATGCCGAAGATCTTGAGCATCCTGCTGGACGCTTTCACCAAGAACCTCAGGTCGAACATCCTGATCATGGCCCTGGTGGCCATCTGGATCGGCTTCCGGATCGCCACCCCGGCCTTCTGGTCGGCGGACAACGTCCAGAACGTCCTGCCCCAGATGGCGATCATCGCCATCATGGCCTGCGGCATGGTCTTCGTGATCGTGACCGGCGGCATCGACCTGTCGGTCGGGTACGGGGCGGGCTTCGTCTCGGTGGTGGCCGCCGCCCTCCTCTACTTCGGCGTCATCGACGGGCCCATCCAGTCGCTCTTCCCGTCGATGGGGTCGGGGGCGGTCGAGCTCCTCACCATGCTGATCACGGTGGTGCTCTGCATGGTCCTCGGGCTCCTCATGGGGATGTTCCAGGGCTACGTGATCGCCCGGCTCTCGGTGCCGCCCTTCATCGTCACCCTGGGCGGCCTCTACATCTTCAAGTCGGGCATCCTCCTGGTGACGCAGGGCAAGTCGCTGTTCATCTCGTCGAACGACACCTTCAAGTTCATCGCCCAGGGGCTCATTCCCCCCTGGGGAG
>DATKAL010000262.1:0-8911 GCA_035498135.1 Anaeromyxobacter sp. | reverse complement strand
CCTCGCACCACGAAGACGTTCTCCGGCTTCACGTCGCGGTGGATCACGCCCCGGGCGTGGGCCGCCGCGAGGGCGCGACACACCTGCTCGAGGATGGCGAGCCCCCGCCCGACCGGCAGCGGACCGTCCTCCCGCAGGATCGCCCCGAGGCTCCGCCCCTCCAGGGCCTCCATCACGTAGAACAGCGCGCCGTCCGCCTCCTCGCCGTAGTCGAGCACCTCGACGACGTTCTCCTGGCCGATGCGGCTGGCGGTGATCGCCTCGGCCCGGAAGCGCTCCTTGAGCTCGGGGTCGGCGGCGCGCTCGGGGCGGAGGACCTTCACCGCGAAGCGCCGGCCGAGGACGGCGTGCTCGCACAGGTAGACCGTCCCCATGCCGCCCTCGCCGAGGTTCCCGACCACTCGGTAGCGCTCGCCGAAGACGCGCCCGCCCATCGGGTCCGGCGGCGCGCCGGACGGGTCACGCTCCCGCTGGGACACCGCTGGCGGGCTGACGATCTCCATTGGCGTTTCACCGGCAGGGTATCATGGTTGGGAAGGCGCACCGAGGAAGGGGCCGTGGCCGAGCTCGTGGTGCTCAACGGGACCCGCGCGGGGGCCGTGTTCGTCCTGCCGGAGGTGCCGACCGTGGTCGGCCGCTCGCCGGAGGCGCACCTCCAGGTCGAGGATCCCTGGATCTCCAGCATGCACGCGATGTTCGAGCGTCGCGGCGCCGAGATCTGGGTAGTCGATCTGGAGAGCCGGAATGGGACTTTCGTGGGAGAGGAGCGCGTCACGGAGTCGCAGGTCTCACCCGGCGATGTCGTGCGCTTTGGCCGCACCGAGGTTCGGCTCCACGAGGGTGACTCCATCGAGGCTCTGGCGGAGCCGATGCCACCGGCCCGCGCTCCTCGCCCGCCCCCCGAGCCCCAGCGCGCCACGATCCGCGGCGATCTGACCGCGGGCCACCAGCTCCCCAAGCTCCGCGATCCGGAGCCGGATCAGCCGCTCGCGCTCGCCCCTCGGACCGCGGCCGTGTGCCGCATCGCGTTGTTCGCCCGCTCCAACCCCGGGACGGTGTCGATGCGCGCCGCCCTGGACCTGGCCACCCGCGCCGCGCTCAACGAGGGGGGGCTCGCCACCCGGGAGGCCACCGGGATCCTCGCCCTCTTCGGCCTGCCGATGCCGGCCCCCGACGACGCCCTCCGCGCGCTCCGGGCGGCGCGCCAGGCGCGGGACGCGATCCGCGCCCTCGGCGTCGGGCTCGACATCCGGGCCGCGGTCGACCGGGGTCGCCTCATCGCCGGCAACGTGGCGGCGCCCGACGGCTTCGAGCTCGCCGCCTTCGGCGAGACCGCCGACCGGACCGAGCGGCTCCTGGCCGTGGCCGGGCCGGGCGAGATCCTGGCCGGCTCGGGCGCGGTCGGATCGCACGGGCTCGGCCCCGGCACGATGCGGCGCATCGGGGGCGAGGAGATGGCGGTCTTCCCGGATCGCGAGCCGGCGTCCGGCAGCTAGTTGGACAGGTCCTTGGCCAGGGTGGCGTTGAGCACCGCGCTGGCGAAGGGCGCGTTGTGGACGCCCAGGCTCTGATCGCCCTCGAGGAGGAAGTAGTTCCAGCCGGCCCGGACCAGGTTGCCGCCGAGCGCGTACAGCGCCGCCGGCGTCGGGCTGCTGTCCTTGAGCGAGCCGAGCTGGACCCCGAAGCTGCGCGTCACCTTCGGCGAGCCGGAGGGCGCGCCCGTGGTCGGGTCCACGTACTGGATCGAGATCGCGCTCGTGAGGGTGAGGAGGAAGCCGATCTGGCCGTGGATCTCCTCGGGGACCGCGGAGACGAGCGGGTTCTGGTTGAGGTCCACCTGCACCGGCGTGAGGTTGGCGGGGTTCCTCGTCGCGCCGGGGGCGATCGAGTAGAGGTCGCTCGCCGCGTCCCAGGCGACGACCGTGATCACGCCCGTGCCCGCCGCCTTCGCCATCACCGCCGCCCTGAGCTTCGCCGACAGCGACGCGAGCCGGGAGGCGATCGAGCCCTGGATGCCGGCCGCGGACGCCCCCGCCCCGTGGCAGGCGGCGCAGAGCCGATCGGCCTGGTCGGGACCGATCCGGAAGGCGTGATCGCTCACGGTCACGGCACCCTCCGCCAGGTGGGTCTGGGGGTTGTTCCGCATGTGGCAGCCGACGCAGGTCTCCGCCACCGAGGCGTGCGGCGAGAGCATCGGCGTCGCCGCGCCGAGGAAGTAGGCGTTCCGCCCGGCGAAGACGTCGGCCTGGCAGGACTGGTGCGGGGTGGAGAAGCCGGTCGGGTTGCCCGCGTTGTAGGTCTCGCCGTCCTCGTGGAGGTACGTGGCGGTGGGGCTCGAGGTCTGCACGCCGTTCCGGCTGTTGTGGCAGATGGCGCAGAGGGCGCCCTCGCCCAGGCCGGGGGCGGCGAAGCCGGCGGGGAGGAGGGGTGCGTCGCCGGAGACCCTGAGCTGGGCGGGGTTCGCCGCCGAGTGCGGGTCGTGGCAGGCGACGCAGGTCACCGGCTCGGCGGTGGCTGCGGTGACCCCGGCGGTGACCGCCAGGTTCCCCACGTTCCCGGCGCCGAGCTGATCGACGTACTGCACGGCGCCCTGGGCGCTGTGGCAGCGGCCGCAGTGGTTGCTGATCGTCGCCGCCGCCCCGAGGACCGCGCCGGCGCGGTTCGCGTGGCCCCAGCCCGTCGCCGGATCGGTGCTCGCCCACTCGGTGTAGCGGTGGGCCATGGTGCCGTCGGCGTGGCAGGTGGCGCAGACCTCGGCGGCGAAGGAGATCCGCGGGGACTGGTAGGTGCCGGCGTAGCCGGCGCCGGTATACTGGTGGTACGTGAGGGGGAGCCTCCCGCCCTGCGGCCCGTGGCAGGCCTCGCACTGGACACCGGAGAGCCTCGCCACCCCCGGCGCGGAGGCGACCAGCGCGGCGAAGTTGCCCGAGGCGAGGACCGCGGGCAGCGACCAGCCCGCCGTCCGGGCGGCGTCGTCGAACCCGCCGTTCGAGGCGCCGAGATCGTAGCCGGTGGTGTGGCAGGCGAGGCAGCTCGCCGGGAAGTACGGGCCGAGCTGGCCGTCCAGCGCCCGGGCGAAGGTGACGGCGTGGCCGGTGGTCTCCCAGGGCGTGAAGAGGTCGGGGGCGAAGCCGGAGGGCCCGTGACAGCTCGTGCACTGGGCGTCGGGCTGCACGGCCGCGGGGCCGCCGCCCGTCACCGCGCCGACGAGGCTCGTGGCGAGGATCGCCACCGTGTTGGCGTTCTCGCTCGCCGAGTAGAAGCCCACCTGGTCGGCGACGAACGAGGGGGTCCGCACGGAGGGGGAGGAGAGGCTGGCCGAGGAGTTGGACGGCGCCACGAGCGTCCAGGCGTTCCCCGCGTCATGCCCGCTGTTCAGGTACACCCGGGTCCCGGCCGGCACGTTCACCAGGCCCGTGGCGACGCTGGCCGCGTCCACGGCGACGGTGGCGGAGACGCTCTGCCCGCGGCCGTCGGCCACGGTCACCTGCACCAGCACCTCGCCGCGGGTGTCGGCGGAGATGGGGAGGAGCCCGAAGCGGTCGAGGAGGACGTAGCCCGAGACGGTCTGCTGCGCGAGGCCGCCCTCGAGCTGGGCGCTCATCGCCGTCGCGAGGTCCGGGAGGGTGACGGTGGCGTTGGGCCCGCTGCCGGCCACCGCGCCCAGGCCCGTGGCCGTGGCGTTGGCCCAGGCGTAGGTGAGCGCGTCGCCGTTGGGATCGTTCGCCGACGCGGTCACCGGCACGGTCGCGCCGTACCCGGCGTCGGTGGCCTGGGCCGCCAGGCTCACGCTCGGGCGCCCCGCCGCCGACTCGCTCAGGGCGGCGTTGACGGCGACGGTCTGGCCGGCGAGCACGCCCACGAGGAGCGGGCCGGGCGAGGTGTAGTAGGTCTTGGCCAGCTGGACGAGGACCGCTCCGGCGGGCGCCACCGCCGAGAACCGGCCGTCCTGGCCGGTGCTCGCGGTGGTGAGGACCGCGCCGCCCGTGTCGGTGACCGTCACCGCCACGCCCTGGAGCGCCCCGCCCGCCACCGCGTCGGTGATGGTGCCGCTCAGGGTCCCGGAGCTCGCGCCCGCGGGCCCGGTCGGCCCCGTCGGGCCGGTGGGGCCCGGAGGGCCGGACGGCCCGGTGGCGCCCGCCGGACCGCTGGGACCGGTCGCGCCCGCGGGGCCGGACGAGCCGGAGCAGGCGGCGAGCGAGGTGAGCAGCGCGAGCGCGCAAGGCGCGGCCAGCCAGCGGGTCGCGGCACGAACGGTCATGTCTGGTCTCCCCCTGCGTGCGCCGCGGCGTCGGGCGCACCGGGAGACCCCTAGCACCTCGAGCGCGCGTCGTCACGTCGCTCGCTTCACCGCCTGCGGCGAACTGCGCTACCCTGGCGGCAGTGCGAGCGGGAGCGACATGATCTCCCTGGTGATCGCCGCCGTCGTGCTCACCGCCTCGAGCGGGCTTCCCGCCCTGGCGCTGCGGCGGTGGCCGGTCCTCGCCCAGCGGCTCGCCTGCGCGACGATGTGCGCCGGCGCCCTCCTCGGCATCGCCGGGGCGGTCCTCGCCCTCGTCGCCGCCGAGCCTCCCGAGCTCTCCCTGCCCTGGGCCACGCCGGGGGGCGCCTTCGCCCTCCGGGTCGACGGCCTGTCGGCCCTGTTCCTCCTCCCGGTCCTGGCGGTGCCCGCCCTCGGCTCGGTCTACGGCCTCGCCTACTTCCCCCAGGTCGGGCGTGGCGCCCGGGCGATCCGGCTCCAGCTCTTCTACGGGCTGATCACCGGCGCCATGGCGCTGGTGCTCGTGGCCTCGAACGCGATCCTCTTCCTCGTCGCCTGGGAGGTGATGGCGCTCTGCGGCTTCTTCCTCGTGCTCACCGAGCACGAGGAGGCGGAGGCGCAGCGCTCCGCCTTCGTCTACCTCGCCTCGGCCCACGCCGGGAACCTGGCCCTCTTCGCCCTCTTCGTCCTCCTCGGGCAGCTCGCCGGCTCCTACGACTTCGGCGCCATGGCCGGCCTCCCGGCCCGGGGCGGGCCCGCGCTGGCGGTGTTCCTCCTGGCGCTGGCCGGCTTCGGGCTCAAGGCCGGCCTGCTCCCGCTCCACTTCTGGCTGCCTGGCGCCCACGCCGCCGCCCCGAGCCACGTCTCGGCGCTCATGTCCGGGGTGCTCCTCAAGACCGGCATCTACGGCCTCCTCCGGGTGACCGGCTTCTTCGAGGCGCCGCCGATCGCCTGGGGGGCGGCCCTCCTCGTGGGCGGCGCGGTCTCGGCGGTGCTCGGCGTGGCCTTCGCCCTGGCCCAGCACGACCTGAAGCGCCTGCTCGCCTACCACTCGGTGGAGAACCTCGGGATCATCGCCATGGGGGCCGGGCTGGCGCTCATCGGCCGGGCGCGGGGCGATCCGGCGCTGGTCCTCCTCGGCTTCGGGGCGGCGGTCCTCCACGTGGTGAACCACGCCACGTTCAAGGCCCTCCTCTTCCTCGGGGCGGGCGCGGTGGCCCACGCCACCGGGACGCGCGAGATCGACCGGCTGGGCGGCCTGGCGCGGGCCATGCCGCGGACCGCCCTCCTCTTCACCGTGGGGGCGGCCGCCATCAGCGGGCTCCCGCCCCTGAACGGCTTTGCCTCGGAGTGGCTCGTCTACCTGGCCTCGATCCGGACCGTGCTCGAGATCGGCCCCGCCCCCCACCCGCACTTCGCCCTGCTGGGCGCGCCGGTGCTCGCCCTGGTGGGCGGGCTCGCCGCCGCCTGCTTCGTCAAGGTGGTGGGGGCGGTCTTCCTCGGGCAGGGGCGCTCGGAGCACGCCGCGGCGGCGCACGAGGCGCCGGAGCCGATGCTCGCGCCCATGGCGCTCCTCGCCGCCGTCTGCCTGGCCATCGGCCTCTTCCCGGGGGCGCTCCTCCCCGCGCTCTCCGCGGCGGCCGCCCGCTGGGCGGGGATGCCTCCCGCGCTCCTCGCCGGGCCGGCGGCGGAGGCCGGGGCCTCCGCGGCGCGCATCAGCCTGGTGGCGGCGGCGCTGATCGGCCTCGGGCTCGGGCTGGCGCTCCTCCGCCGGCGGCTCCTCCCCGCCCCGCAGCCGCAGGCGGAGACCTGGGGCTGCGGCTACGCCCGCCCCACGCCGCGGATGCAGTACACCGGCTCGTCGCTGGCGGAGATGCTGGTGGTGCGCTTCGGCTGGGCGTTCTTCCCCCGGGCGCGGGTGGTCCCGCCGCGCGGCATCTTCCCCCGGCGCGCCTCCTTCGAGTCCTCGGTGCCGGACACGGTCCTCGACGTGGCGCTCGCCCCCGGCCTCTCCTGGCTGGCCCGCCTCTCCGCCCGCGCCAAGGGACGGCTGCTCGGGACGGTCCAGTTCCAGGCCCTCCTCCTGGTCTGCGGCCTGCTCGCCCTCCTCCTCTGGCTGGCCTTCGGGGGGCCGGGGTGATCCGCTCGGCCCTCCCCTTCGCCGCCTTCCTCGCCCTCTCGCCGCTCCTCGGCGGGGTGGTGACCCGGGTGAAGGCCCTCTTCGCCGGCCGCACCGGGCCGCCGCTCGTCCAGCCGTACCTCGACCTGCGGCGCCTGCTCGGCAAGGGGGCGGTCTACAGCCGCACCACCACCTGGATCTTCAAGGCCGGCCCGGTGATCGGCCTCGCCGCGGTGGTCTCCGCCGGGCTGCTCATGTCCTTCGGGGGCGCGCCCGCCCTGGTGTCGTTCCCCGGCGACTTCGTCCTCTTCGCCTACCTGCTCGGCCTGGCCCGCTTCGTCACCGCGCTCGCCGCCCTCGACACCGGCTCCTCGTTCGAGGGCATGGGGGCCGCCCGCGAGCTCACCTTCGCCTCGCTGGCCGAGCCGGCCCTCTTCCTCGGCCTGCTGGTCCTCGCCCGGGCCACCGGCTCGCTCTCGCTCTCCGGGATGCTCGGCGACCGGCTGGCCGGCGAGTGGGCGGGCGGGGGACCGGCGCTGCTCCTCGCCTCGGCCGCCCTCCTGGTGGTGGCCCTGGCGGAGAACGCCCGCATCCCGGTGGACGACCCCACCACCCACCTCGAGCTCACCATGATCCACGAGGTGATGGTGCTCGACCACTCGGGCCCGGACCTCGCCGCCATCGACTACGGCGCCTCGCTCAAGCTGTTCCTCTTCGGGGCCCTGGTGGTCCGGCTGGCGGTCGGCTTCCCCGCCGCCTCGCCCTGGCGCTCGCTCGGGGTCTTCCTCGCCGGGATGCTCGCCTTCGGGGTGGCGCTCGGCACGGTCGAGTCCACCCTGGCCCGCCTCCGCATGACCCGGGTCCCCCAGCTCCTGGTGGGCGCGGGGGTCCTCGCCGTCTTCGCCCTGGTCCTCCTCCTCCGATGACGCCCATGCCCTTCTGGACCGGCCTGCTCTTCGTCCTGGTGGTGGTGATCGACCTGGTGGTCCTCGCCTCGAGCCGGCTCCGGGGGGCGATCCGGACGGTCGCCTTCCAGGGGGCGCTGCTCTCCCTGCTGCCCCTGGAGCTGGGCGGCGGGGGGCAGCACGCGGGGCACGTGGTGGTCCTGGCGGTGGGCGCCCTGGTGGTGAAGGGGCTGGTCATCCCCGGGATGATGCTCTGGGCGATGCGCGAGGCGGCCATCCGGCGCGAGCAGGAGCCGATCGTCGGCTTCGGCCCCTCGATGGTGCTCGGGGCGCTCGGCGTGGTGGCGGCCTTCGTCTTCGCCGGCGCCCTCCCCCTCCCCACGCCGGAGAAGCACCCGCTCCTCGTCCCCACCGCGCTCTCCACCGTCTGGACCGGGCTCCTCCTGGTGGTCACCCGCCGCAAGGCCGTGGCGCAGGTCCTCGGCTTCCTGGTGGTGGAGAACGGGGTCTTCGTGTTCGGCGTCCTGCTCACCGACTTCATGCCGGTGATGGTGGAGGCGGGCGTGCTCCTCGACCTGTTCGCGGCCGTCTTCGTCATGGGGATCGTGATGTTCCACATCAACCGCGAGTTCTCCTCCCTCGACACCCGAAGGCTCTCCAGCCTGCGGGACTGAAGCCCCCGTGCTCCTCGCCCTGATCCTCTTCCCGCTCGCCCTCGCCGCCGCGGCCTTCGGCCTGCCGGCGTCGCGCCTGCGGCGCCCGCTCCTGCTCGCGGCCGGGATCGCCCACGCCGCCGGGGTGGCGACGCTCTGGGCGAGGCCGCCCGCGCCGGCCCTGGGCGGGTGGCTGGCGGTCGACGCTGCCGGGCTCCTGGCGCTCTCCACCGTGAGCGCGGTCTTCCTGGTGGCCGCGGTCTACGCGCAGGGCTACCTGGCCGCCCACCCGGACCGGGACGACCGGGTCTTCGTCGGCTGCCTGCTCGTCCTCCTCGCCGCCCTCACCGCCGTCACCCTCGCCCAGCACCTCGGCCTGCTCTGGGTGATCATGGAGGTCACCACCCTCACCACCGCCCCGCTCATCTACTTCCGGCGCGACGCCCTCGCGCTCGAGGCCACCTGGAAGTACCTGATGGTCTGCTCGCTCGGGATCGCCATGGCGCTCCTCGGCACCTTCCTCCTGGCGCTCTCCTCCGCCGGGCCGGGCGGCCCCCACTCCCTCCTCGTCGCCGACCTGGCCGCCGCCGGGCCCTCGCTCTCGCGCCCCTGGGTGCGCGCCGCCTTCCCCTTCCTGCTCGCCGGCTACGGCACGAAGATGGGGCTCGCCCCCTTCCACGCCTGGAAGCCGGACGCCTACGGGGAGGCGCCGGGGGTGCTCGGGGCCCTCCTCGCCGGCGGCGTCACCAACGCCGCCTTCCTCGCGCTGGCGCGCGTCCTCCACGTCTGCCAGGCGACCGGCGACGGCCCCTTCGCCCGCGGGATCCTGGTCGGCATCGGGCTGCTCTCCATGGCGGTGGCGACCGTCTTCATCGTCGGGCAGCGCGACCTGAAGCGCCTGCTCGCCTACTCGAGCGTCGAGCACATGGGGATCCTCGCCCTCGGGGTGGGGCTGGGCGGGGGCGCCGCGGCC
>DATKAL010000261.1:0-6755 GCA_035498135.1 Anaeromyxobacter sp. | reverse complement strand
GAGCAGCCGCGCTACGCGCTCGAGGTGGCGCTGCTCGAGGGCGTGTTCCTCGCCCCCGGGGCGCAGGTCTCCGAGCTCCTCGCCCGGGTCGAGGCGCTGGCCCGCGGCGCGCCGCTCCCCGCCCTGCGCTCCCCGGCGCCGCCGCGGGATCCGCCGCCGACCGCGGCCCCGCCGGCTCGGGCCGCGGTCCCCGCACCCGCCGCGCCGGCCGCCGAGGGCGGCTGGCGGGACCTGTCCAGGCTCGGCACCGCCGCGGCCCCCGCCCCGCCGGCTCCGGCCCCCGCGCCCGACCCGGCCCCGGCCGCCGACGCCGGCCCCGCCGAGCGCTGGCGCGCCGCGGTCGAGGAGGTGGAGAAGGAGAGCCCGAGCGCCGCCTCGGCGCTCAAGCAGGCCGCGCTCCTCGCCCTCGGCGAGGGCGAGGTCCGCATCCAGCTCCCGCCCGGCCTCCACGCCCAGAACGTGGAGCGGCGGCGGGCGGACATCGAGGGGGTCTTCGCCCGCTTCTTCGGCCGGCCCACCCGGCTCGCGGTGACGGTGGCGGCCGGCGCACCCCCGGCGGGCGAGGCCGGCCCGGGCGCGGCCGCCCCGTCGATCGCCGCCGCCGACGCCGCCGAGCGGATGGCCCGGGCGCAGCGCGTGCGCGACGCTGCCCGGGCCCACCCGAACATCAAGGAGGCCGCCAAGATCCTGGAGGGCGGCATCGACAAGATCGAGGAGCTGTGAGCCCCGAGCGACTCGCGATGCAGGGAGGGTCCCCGGCCGAAGGCCGGGGAGGGACGCGGTCCGTCCCGGCGGGGATCGCGCGCGCACCGGTGCACGCCGGCGCGCGCGATCACGGGACCCGCCGACTCGGGGCGGGGCCCCGACGGCCTCGCCGGCGGGGCGGGGGCACGGCCCCCGAGGAGATCTGATGGACATCCAGTACCTCATGCGCCAGGCCCGCAAGCTCGAGAAGGCCATGGCCGACGCCAAGGAGAAGCTGGGCGACCTCGGCGTCGAGGCCGAGAGCGGCGGCGGGCTGGTGAAGGTCGCCATGAACGGCCGGTGCGAGATCACCCGGCTCGCCATCGATCCGAAGGCGATGGAGGGCGGCGATCGCGCCCTGCTCGAGGACCTGGTCACCGCGGCGGTGAACGCGGCGGTGGAGAAGGCCCGGGCCGCCTCGGACGAGGCGATGAACAGGGCCACCGGCGGCATCAAGCTGCCCGGCATCAGCGGCTAGCGGCCCATGGCGGTCGCCGATCCCATCGCCCGGCTGGTGAAGGAGCTGGCGAAGCTCCCCGGCGTGGGCGAGAAGACCGCCCAGCGGCTCGCCTTCCACATCCTCAAGGCCGGGTCCGGCTACGCCGGCGACCTCGCCGCCGCGATCGCCGGGGTGGTGCGGGACGTCCGGCTCTGCTCCGCCTGCCAGACCCTCACCGACCAGGACCCCTGCGCCATCTGCCGCGATCCCCGGCGCGACCCGCGGATCGTCTGCGTGGTGGAGGGCGTCCCCGATCTTCTCGCGGTGGAGCGGACGCACGAGTTCCGCGGCCGGTACCACGTCCTGCACGGCGCGCTCTCGCCGCTCGACGGGATCGGCCCGGGCGAGCTCAAGATCCGCGAGCTCCTCCTCCGCCTGGAGCGGGAGCCGGCGGACGAGATCGTGGTGGCCACCAACCCGGACGTCGAGGGCGAGGCCACCGCCCTCTACCTCACCAAGCTGCTCAAGCCCCTCGGACTCAAGGTGACGCGGATCGCCCAGGGCGTTCCCATGGGCGGGGATCTCGAATACGCTGACCAGGTGACGCTGGCGCGCGCGCTCGCCGGCCGCCGAGAGCTATGATCCTCATCCGCCGGGCCTCGCCGCTCGCCGCCGTCCTCGTCGCCCTCGGCGGCGCGGGGTGCGCGGCGGCGGGCGCCGGCACGGGCGCCAGGCCGGGGGCGCGGATGGAGGCGCCGAGCGGCGCCCGCGCCTTCGGCCTCCCGTTCGGCGGGGCGCGGGAGGACGCCGAGCGCGCCCTGGAGGCGGCCGGCGTCGAGGTCCGGCCGGCGCCGGGCGACCCGGACACGCTCCTGGCCGATCGGTGCCCGGGTGCCCCGGCGGTCGCGCCCTGCTGGCTGATCTTCGGCCCGGGCGGGCTCTACGCCGCGCAGGTCGAGGTCCCCGACCGCGACCGGGCGGCGCTGCTCTCCGCCGTCGAGGCCGCCATGGGCGCACCCGCGCGGCGCGCCGAGCCGGCCCCGGGCGGCCCGCAGGCCCCCCTCGCCACCTGGATCCGCGCCCCCTGGACGGTGGGGGTCTCGCGCGTGTCCGGGAGCGAGGGCCAGGCGACGGCGGTGCTGCGCGTCGAGTACGACCCGGCCGCGCCGCCGGTGGTGGCGGGCGTGCCGCTGGGGCGGCTCCGCCGCGACGTGGAGCAGGTCCTCGACCGCCAGGGTGCGACGGCGGTCGCCAGGGACGAGGGGACGACCACCTACCTCGGCTGCCCCCTGGGCGACCCGGAGGTCCTCTCCTGCGTGGTCGAGTTCCGGGGCGGCCGGGCGGCGGTGGTGACCGAGGTCCACCTGGCCCCGCGGGACGATCGGGGGGCGCTCGCCGCCTGGCGCGAGCTGGCCGCCCGGCTCGAGGGGGAGGTCGGGCGGGCCCCCCTCACGGAGTGCCCGCCGGAGGGGCCCGACCGGATCGGCGGGGACTGCACCGCCACCTGGTCCACGGCGCGCCTGGTGGTGGTGGCCGGGGCCCACCGGAGCGCAGGGGCGCAGCACCGCGGTGTGATATCGGTCTACACCAGCTTCGCCTACCCGCCCCTCACCGGGCGTGAGGCGGACTCGGAGAGCGGAGCCGGTCCGCCTTGATCACGCGTCCTTGCGGGATTGAAAGCCGCGCGTTTCCCTGGTATTCGGCCATGACTCGGATCCTCGCGGAGAGCCCGATCCCATGAATTCCGGCTTGGTGATGTACGAGGAGGAGTTCCGGCTGATCGCCGGGATCTGCGACCGGCTCACGCGCGACGCGAACGCCAAGGTCGTCTTCCTCGTCGACAAGAACGGGCAGCTCATCGCGTCGAGCGGTCAGGCCCAGAACCTGGACACGACCTCGCTCGCCTCCCTCACCGCCGGGAACGTGGCGGCGATGGGCGGGCTCGCCAAGCTCATCGGGGAGAAGGAGTTCCCCAACCAGTTCCACGAGGGCGAGAAGGAGTCGCTCCACATGAGCATCGTGGGCGGCCGGGTGGTCCTGGTCGTCATCTTCGATGCCAAGAGCTCGCTGGGGCTCGTGCGCCTGAGGGTGAAGAAGGCCGGAGAGGAGCTGGCGAAGGTGTTCGAGGTGCTCGCGAAGAAGCAGGCGACGCCCGGGGCCGCCAGCCCGTTCGCCGAGATCACCGACGACGACATCGACAACCTCTTCAGCGAGTGACCATGAGCTTCATCAACTACAGCTCGCGCGAGATCAACTGCAAGATCGTCTACTACGGCCCCGGCCTCTGCGGGAAGACGACCAACCTCCAGTACGTCTACGCGAAGACCAACCCGGACGCGAAGGGCAAGATGATCTCCCTCGCGACCGAGACCGAGCGGACGCTCTTCTTCGACTTCCTCCCGCTCTCGCTCGGCGAGATCCGCGGCTTCAAGACCCGCTTCCACCTCTACACGGTCCCGGGCCAGGTGTTCTACGACGCCTCCCGCAAGCTCATCCTCAAGGGCGTGGACGGGGTGGTGTTCGTGGCCGACTCGCAGATCGAGCGCATGGAGGCGAACCTCGAGTCGGTCGAGAACCTGCGTGTGAACCTGGGTGAGCAAGGGTACGACCTCGCCAAGATCCCGTACGTGGTGCAGTACAACAAGCGCGACCTCCCCAACATCGCCACCGTCGAGGAGCTGCACCGGCTCATCAACCCCCGCAACGTACCCGAGTTCCAGGCGGTTGCGCCCACCGGGGTCGGCGTGTTCGACACCCTGAAGGCGGTCGCCAAGCTGGTCCTCACCGAGCTCAAGAAGGGCAGCTAGGCCTCCCGAAGGGGGGATCTCGAGGGCCGGGGTGCATCCATCCCGGCGAGGACCTGTGGTATATAGCGGGTTCCTTGGCCGTTGATTCCCCGGGGTTTTTCTCGGGAAGCGGGGTCGATCGTGGTGCGCTATCTCAGGTTCATCACCGCCAGCTGCATGCTCCTTCCGGGACTCGCGTTCGCGCAGGCGCCGAGCGCGGCGTCGCCCGCGGCGTCGACGCCCGCCGCGGCCCAGCCGGCCATGAACGCGGAGGAGCGGAACGAGCTCCAGGTCCGCACCCTGGAGGAGCGGGTCTCCGATCTCAAGGAGAAGATCTTCCGGACCAAGGCCCGCCTGATGAACCTGCAGGAGATGGTCATCGGCGGCGATATCACCACTGGTGCAAAGGCGGTCCTGGTCCACCGCAACGAGATGGGCTCGTCGTTCTACCTCGAGTCGGTCTCGTACGCCCTCGACGGCGCGCCCGTCTACAGCAAGGTGGACGTGGAGGGCGATCTCGAGAAGCGCGAGGAGTTCGAGATCTTCAGCGGCCGGGTGGTCCCCGGGAACCACCAGATCTCCGTCCAGATGGTCTACCGCGGCCACGGCTTCGGGGTCTTCAGCTACCTCGAGGGCTACAAGTTCAAGGTCCAGTCGGCGTACACGTTCAACGCCGAGCCGGGGAAGATGAACACCATCAAGGTGGTGGGCTTCGAGAAGGGCGGACTCACCGCGGAGCTCAAGGACCGCCCGGCGATCCGGTACGACGTCGACGTGCAGCGGGAGGAGTCCGCCCGGCGGGCAAACCCGGCGGAAGGCACCGGCAAGTGAGCTTTCGCGGTCCTCGCACCGCGGCGGCCGCGCTGGCGGCCGTCGCGCTGCTGCCCACGGTGGTGCGGGCCGAGGCGCTCGCCGACGCGGAGCGGGAGGCGACCCGGGTCGAGGAGCGGCTCACCCTCCTCGAGACCACCGCCCTGCGCCCCGACGAGTCGGCGGCGATCCGCGCCGCGCGCAAGTTCGCCGAGGGCGAGACCCAGTACCTGCTCGGCGACTGGCTCCACGCCGCCGTGCTGGTGAGCGACGCGGTGGACGAGCCCGCCTTCCGGGCGAGCCGCGACTTTCCCACCGCCCTCTTCTACCTGGGGGACGCGCTCCGCCGGCAGGGGACCTGCGCGGCCGCGCGCGCCAGCTACGGGCAGTACCTGACCCTCGGTGCGCCCGAGCACCGGGGGGACGCCCTGGTCGGCGCCCTCGACTGCGCGGTGAAGGAGGGGCGGGGAGACGTGGTCGAGCAGCTGCTCGCCGAGGCCGATCGGACCTTCGGCGGCAACCCGCCCCCCGAGATCCGCTACCTGGCCGCCAAGGCGGTCTACCAGCGCGCCGATCTCGCGCCCGACGACCGGTTCGAGCGGGCGATGGCCGCCTTCGCCGCCGTCCCCGCCCCGTTCCTCCAGCAGGCCGCCTACTTCCAGGGGGTGCTCCTCATCGGGAGGGGCGACCTGGCCAGCGCCGGGGAGCGGTTCGCCG
Organism: Anaeromyxobacter sp.; assembly: GCA_035498135.1. Lineage (GTDB taxonomy): Bacteria > Myxococcota > Myxococcia > Myxococcales > Anaeromyxobacteraceae > Anaeromyxobacter. The sequence continues at coordinate 1,259 of DATKAL010000261.1, read as the reverse complement.
CCTGCGGCGGCGTCGCCGCCACCGACGCGCGGCAGCGCGAGGTGGTGGAGCTCTGCGCGCTCGCCCTGGGCCGGGTCGAGGCCGAGCTCGGCCATCCGGCCGCCTCGCTGGACGCCTACCAGCGCGTCCCCCGCGACTCGCGCCACTTCGACGACGCGCTCTACGAGATCGCCTGGGGCTACGTGAAGTCGGGGCAGTACGAGGCGGCGCTCCGGACCGCGGAAGTGATCGTGGAGCTCTCCCCGGAGTCTTTGCTCGCGCCCGAGGCCACCGTCCTCGAGGGCCACCTCCTGCTGCGGCTCGGGCGCTACTCCGAGGCGACCGAGGCCTACAGCCGGGTGATCAACGACTACGCCCCGGTCCGCGACGAGATCGACGCCATCCTCACGATGCACGAGGACCCGGTCCGCTACTTCAACGACCTCATCGGCCACTCGGGCAACACCTTCGACGCGGCCACCGTCCTCCCCCCGGCGGCGGTGAAGTGGGCCAGCACGCAGAAGGAGGTGGCGGTGGCGCTCGGCCTGGCGGCCGGACTGGATGGGGGCCGGCGCGACCTGCTCGAGGCGGACGCGCTCGCCGACCGGCTCACCGCGGTGCTGGCGCGCGGCGGGGGCCTGGACGCCTTCCCCCTCCTGCACGAGTCCTTCGCCACCGCCCAGGCGCTCGGCAACGCCGCCGCGGCGCTCGAGGGGGCGGCGGCGACCGCCGCCCTGGAGGCGGCGCTGCCCGCCCTCGACCCCGAGGCCCGGGCCGAGGTGGAGCGGGTCCACGGCGAGCGGCTCGCCCTGGAGCGGCAGCTCGACGCCCTGCCGCGGACGCGGGAGGACGTGGTCGCCCGGCTCGACCGGATGCGGGTCCGGATCGAGGCCGCCGACCAGGCGGCGTTCCGCCTCGGCTACCAGATCGACGGCGCCCGCGCCGCGATCGCCGGGTCGGAGGCCTGGCTCGGCGCCCACCGGGGCGAGATCGCGGCCGACGCCGAGGGGCGCCAGGAGGTCGCGGACGAGCTGCGGAAGCACCGCGAGCAGACCGGCGTCTACGACGAGGAGCTGCGCGGCATCAAGCGCGACCTGGCCCTGGCCCGCGACGCGGCCGCCGGGGCGCAGGCGCTCGAGGAGGAGGCGCGGCTCCGCGATCGGTACCTGGCCCTGCTCGCCCGCGAGCGGGAGCTCCTGGGGGCGACCCGGGGCCGGCTCGACGCCGGGGCCATCGCCCGCATCGATCGCGCCGGGGCGCTCGCCGAGCGGCTCGGCGCC
>DATKAL010000260.1:0-4928 GCA_035498135.1 Anaeromyxobacter sp. | reverse complement strand
TCTGCGGCATCGGACCGTCGGCCGCGGAGACCACCAGGATCGCCCCGTCCATCTGGGCGGCGCCGGTGATCATGTTCTTCACGTAGTCGGCGTGGCCCGGGCAGTCGACGTGCGCGTAGTGGCGCGCGGTCGTCTGGTACTCGACGTGGGCGGTGGCGATGGTGATGCCGCGCTCCCGCTCCTCCGGCGCCTTGTCGATCTGGTCGTAGGCCATGAACTGGGCCAGCCCCTTGGTGGCGCAGTACTTGGTGATCGCCGCCGTCAGGGTGGTCTTGCCGTGGTCGACGTGACCGATCGTCCCGACGTTCACGTGCGGCTTGTTGCGCTCGAACTTCTCCTTGGCCATGGCTCCCTCTCCTTCTCTCGATCTTGAGCGGCCGCGCTACTTCGCGCCGGCGGCGGCGCCCTTCGCCTTGGTGACGATGGTCTCGGCGATGTTGTTGGGGACCTGCGCGTAGTGCGCGAACTGCATGGTGTAGGTGGCGCGCCCCTGGGTCTTGGAGCGCAGGTCGGTGGCGTAGCCGAACATCTCCGCCAGCGGGACCAGCGCCTCGATCACCTGGGCGCCGCCGCGGGGGTTCATCGCGTGGATCTTCCCGCGCCGCGAGTTGAGGTCGCCGATGACGTCGCCCATGTACTCTTCGGGCGTCACCACCTCGACCTCCATGATGGGCTCGAGCAGGACGGGGTGGGCCTTGGCGGCGCCCTCCTTGAAGCCCATCGAGCCGGCGATCTTGAACGCCATCTCGGAGGAGTCGACGTCGTGGTAGCTGCCGTCGAAGACCTCCACCTTGAGGTCGACCATGGGGTAGCCGGCGAGCACGCCGCCGGTCATGGCCTCCTCGATCCCCTTCTGGATGGGGTTGATGAACTCCTTGGGGATCACGCCGCCGACGATGACGTTGTCGAACTCGAAGCCCTTTCCGGGCTCCTGCGGGATGAGGCGCAGCCAGCAGTGGCCGTACTGGCCGCGGCCGCCGGTCTGCCGGATGTAGCGCCCCTCCGCCTCGACCTGCCTGGTGATGGTCTCGCGGTAGGCGACCTGGGGCTTGCCCACGTTCGCCTCGACCTTGAACTCGCGGAACATGCGGTCCACGAGGATCTCGAGGTGGAGCTCGCCCATGCCGCGGATGATGGTCTGGCCCGTCTCCTCGTCGGTGTGGACGCGGAAGGAGGGGTCCTCCATCTGGAGGCGGTTCAGGGCGAGGCCCATCTTGTCCGAGTCGGCCTTCGACTTGGGCTCGATGGCCACCGAGATCACCGGCTCGGGGAACTCCATCCGCTCCAGGATCACCGGGGCGTCCTCGGTGCAGAGGGTGTCGCCGGTGGTCGTCGCGCGCAGGCCCACCGCGGCGGCGATGTCGCCGGCGTAGACCTCCTTGATCTCGTCGCGCTTGTTGGCGTGCATCTGGAGGAGCCGGCCGATCCGCTCCTTCTTGTCCTTGGTGGCGTTCTGGACGTAGGAGCCGGCCTCGAGCTTCCCCGAGTAGACGCGGAAGAAGGTGAGGTTCCCCACGAAGGGGTCGTTCATGATCTTGAACGCCAGGGCGCTGAACGGCTCGCCGTCGCCGGTCTTGCGCACCACCTCCTCGCCCTTCAGCGTCACGCCGTTCACCGGCGGCTTGTCGAGCGGGCCGGGGAGGTAGTCGACGACGGCGTCGAGGATCTGCTGCACGCCCTTGTTCTTGAAGGCGGTCCCGCAGAGCACCGGGAAGAAGTGCATCGCGATCGTGCCGGCGCGCAGCCCCCGGACGACCTCCGCGTTGGTCAGCGCGTGGCCGTCCAGGTACTTGTGCATGAGCTCGTCGTCGTGCTCGGCGACGGTCTCCTCCAGCTTGGCGCGGTACTCCTTGGCCTGCTCCGCGAGATCGGCGGGGATGTCGATCTCCTGGTACTTCGCCCCCATGGTCTCGTCGTCGAAGGCGATCCCCTTCATCTTCACCAGGTCGACCATGCCGCGGAACTTGTCCTCGGCGCCGATGGGGAGCTGGATGACGAGGGGCCTGGCGCCGAGCTTCTCGCGGATGGTGTCGACCGACATGAAGAAGTCGGCGCCCACCCGGTCCATCTTGTTGATGAAGCAGATGCGGGGGACCTTGTACTTGTCCGCCTGCCGCCAGACGGTCTCGGACTGCGGCTCGACCCCGTTCACCGCGTCGAAGACGGCGCAGGCGCCGTCGAGGACGCGCAGGGACCGCTCCACCTCGATGGTGAAGTCGACGTGGCCGGGGGTGTCGATGATGTTGAGGCGGTGGTCGCGCCAGAAGGCGGTGGTGGCCGCGGAGGTGATGGTGATGCCGCGCTCGCGCTCCTGCTCCATCCAGTCCATGACGGTGGTGCCCTCATGGACCTCGCCGATCTTGTGGGTGACGCCGGTGTAGAAGAGGATGCGCTCGGTCGTGGTGGTCTTGCCGGCATCGATGTGCGCCATGATGCCGAAGTTGCGGTAGCGCTCGAGTGGGGTGGTACGGGGCATCTTTTCCTTCCTCGTGCTTCGTGCGTGCGCAATACCCGGGTCGCCCTCCGGCGACCTCACCTGCGACCGAGCTGTCAAAGAGCGAGCGGGATCCCTCTGGAATCCCCGGCCGACCTAGCCGACCTCTGCCCTCTCTCCCTCGCTCCTCCTCTGCGTCCTACCAGCGGTAGTGGGCGAAGGCCTTGTTGGCCTCGGCCATCTTGTGGGTGTCCTCGCGCTTCTTCACCGCGTTCCCGCGGTTCGAGGCGGCATCCATGATCTCCCCGGCGAGCTTCTCCACCATGGTCTTCTCGCCGCGAGCCTTCGAGTACTCGATCAGCCAGCGCATCGCCAGGGCGGTGCGGCGGTCCTGGCGGACCTCGACCGGCACCTGGTAGGTGGCGCCGCCGACGCGGCGGCTCTTCACCTCGACCACCGGCTTCACGTTGTCGAGCGCCTTCTTGAAGACCTTGAGCGGATCGTCCTTGAGCTTCTGCTCCACCTGATCGAAGGCGCCGTAGATGATGCGCTCGCCGGTGGACTTCTTGCCCTTCCGCATCAGGTTGTTCACGAACTTCGCCACGATCCGGTCCTGGAACTTGGGATCGGGGAGGATCTTCCGCTTCTCGACTTCGCGACGACGAGGCATCGGCGGTTTCCTTGGCTAGCTCGGGCGCTTGGCGCCGTACTTCGAGCGGCCCTGCTTGCGGCCCTGCACGCCCACGGCGTCGAGGGTCCCGCGGATGATGTGGTAGCGGACGCCCGGGAGGTCCTTCACGCGGCCCCCGCGGATGAGCACCACCGAGTGCTCCTGAAGGTTGTGGCCCACGCCGGGGATGTAGCTCGTCACCTCGAACCCGTTGGTCAGGCGGACGCGGGCCACCTTGCGGAGGGCCGAGTTCGGCTTCTTGGGCGTGGTGGTGTAGACGCGCGTGCAGACCCCGCGCTTCTGCGGCGACTCCCGCAGCGCCGGAGCCTTCTTCTTGGTCTCGAGCTTCTCGCGTCCCCTGCGCACCAGCTGGCTGATCGTCGGCATCGTGTGCGAGCTCTTTTTCGTCAACAAAAACGCCCCTGAGTGCAGCACGGGGGGCGTCGGTGAGGAATCCCGTCGTGAGGGCGGCGGATTATACGGATGGGCCCTCGCCTGTCAAGCCCTTTCGTGATCTCGGGGACTTGAGCCGCCGCGCGGCCCGGGCGACCGGCCCGGAGGAGCGCGCCTTGTACACCAAGGGCGCGCGAGAAGCGAGGAAAACCCCGCAGGGGACCGCGGCTCCCGCGCTCACCCGGCCGCGCGGGCGTCGAGCGCTGCCCCGATGAGGGGGCGCATCGCGCCGGGGAGGCCCGCCTCGGCGAGCCCTCCGACCGGGACCCAGGCCGCCTCGCCCCGGGGCCTCCCGCTCGCCCGGCAGCGGTACCCGATCACCAGGAGCCGCCTGTGCGTGAGGATCCGCTCCGCCCGCCCCAGCTCGAGGCCGACCCGGAGCGCCAGCCCGTGCTCGCGCCGGACGGCGCGGGCGAGGGCCACCCGCCCGTCCTCCCCCTCCCCCACCTCCGCGGCGGGAAAGGCGCGCAGCCCTCCCAGCAGCCCGCCCTCCGGCCGCCGGACGAGGAGGGCCCGGCCCCTCCGCTCGATCACCGCGCAGGCGAGCACCAGGCGCCGCCGTGCCGGGCGACGGCGCGCCGGCGGGAGCTCCCGCTCCCTCCCCGCCTCCCGGGCGGCGCAGGACGCCGCCACCGGGCACCGCGCGCAGGCCGGGGAGCGCCGGCAGACCGTGGCGCCGAGCTCGATCAGCGCCTGGTTCCAGTCGCCGGGCCGCCGCCGGTGAACGAGGGCCCGGGCGAGCGCCTCGAGCCGCTCCCGCACCCGCCGGGCGGCGGGCGCGCCCTCGACGCGGAAGAGGCGGGCCAGCACCCGGGCCACGTTGCCGTCGACCGCCGCCGCCGGGAGCGCGAAGGCGATCGAGGCGACCGCGCCGGCGGTGTACGGCCCGAGGCCGGGGAGCGCGCGCAGCGCCTCGAGCGAGCCCGGGAGCCCGCCGTGCCGGGCCAGGGCGAGGCGAGCGGCGGCGAGCAGGTTCCGGCAGCGGGCGTAGTACCCGAGCCCGCTCCAGAGCGCGTAGACCTCCTCGTCCCGCGCCGCCGCCAGCGCCTCCAGGGTGGGGAACCGCTCGGTGAAGCGCCGGTAGTACGGGAGCGCCGCCGCGACCTGCGTCTGCTGGAGCATCACCTCGGAGAGCCAGACCCGGTACGGATCGGCGGCCCGCTGCGGGTAACGCCAGGGCAGGTCCCGGTGACCGGCGTCCCACCAGCCGAGGAGGCGGCGGTGGAGGGCGGCGCGGAGCGTGGGCGCGACGAGCACGCGGCGGAGCCTACACGAGGCGCCCTCGAAACGGCGCAGCGGGTGGCTCGCCCGGGGAGCGGGCCCGGGCCCGGACGCACGGCGGCCCGGACCGCCGAGGCGATCCGGGCCGCC
>DATKAL010000259.1:0-2662 GCA_035498135.1 Anaeromyxobacter sp. | reverse complement strand
CGCGCCCAGGGCCGGGTGGGCGGAGGCGAGCAGCTCGGGAGGGGTGGGGCCCATGCGGGCGGCGAGGATACGGTCGGCGCCCGCCCGGAGGCAACGGCCGCCGCGCGCCTCCCGTGACCCCGGCCCTGCTGCGGCGGCCCGGGGTCGTGGGGTGCGCGCTACGCGCCGCGCCCCGGGGCGCCCTGGCTCCGGATCCAGGCCTCGCGCTGGGAGGCGTGGTCCTCCACCACCCGATCGTACTCTCCGTGGAACAGGGGCGAGGCGACGATGAAGTCGGCGGTGGCCCGGTTGCAGGCGGTGGGGATGTTGTAGAGCACGGCGATCCGGAGGAGCGCCTTCACGTCCGGATCGTGCGGTTGCGGCTCGAGCGGATCCCAGAAGAAGACCAGGACGTCGAGGTCCCCCTCGGCGATCTTCGCCCCCACCTGCTGGTCGCCACCGAGCGGGCCGCTCTTGAAGCGGGTCACCGGCAGGTCGGTCTGCGCCTCCACCAGGCCGCCGGTGGTCCCGGTGGCGAAGAGCCGATGCTCGCGGAGCACCGGCCGGTTGAACTTCACCCACTCGAGCAGGTCCTGCTTGCGGCTGTCGTGGGCGATGAGGACCACGTTCTTCACCGCGCGCATGCGGAGCCGGGCGGCGGGGCTGGCGGGGGGCATCGGCTCTCCTCGGGCGCTCGCCTGCGCCCGGCCGGCCAGCCGGGCGGTGGCGCCGCGCCGGTCGGTCAGTGCTGCGGGTACGGCTGCTGGAGGGAAGAGGGCAGGTCGCCCAGGCCGCGCGGCGCCATGATCTGCATCCGCGGCCCGCTCCCCTGGAGCAGCGTGTAGGCGAGCGAGACGTGGATCCGCCCATCCCCCTCGACCATCCCGGTGGGCGGGTTGGGGAAGGGGGCGGCCTTGCGGATGGCGCGGAGCAGCTCCTCGTCGAGGAAGTCGAGCCCGCAGCCCCGCAGCAGCCGGATGCCGGACAGGTTGCCGCTCCCGTCGATCAGCACCTCGACGATGGTGGTGTAGTCCCGCACCGGGAACATCCGCCGGTCGGGGTCCCGCACCTCGTAGGCCCGGTTCGGATCCCACTCGTGGTAGATGGCCTCGCCCACCCGGTTGAAGAAGGTGGCGTACTTGAACCGGTGGGTGTTGAGGGCGGTCGCCTCCCCCTCATCGATCCCTTCGAGCCGGTCGGGCGCCGGTCCCCCGGCGATGCGGGCCAGGCTCTGCGGGTCCGGCAGGAGGCGCGGGTCGATCCCCTGCCGCCGATCCCCGCCGTCGCCGGTCCCCGGCGTCCCGGGCGTGCCCGGCCGCCCGGGCTTGCCCGGCACCGCGAAGTCATCACCGGTCCCCGCCACGCGCTGCTGGTCCTCGTGCGGCGCGACCGCAAGGCCGCTGCCTTCTCCCGGCATGCGGGGGGCGAGCGCCAGGCGCTCCTGGGCAGGCTGCTTGGGGATCGCCAGCCGCTGCCCGCCGTCCCCGCCCGCCTTCGGTCCCTCCCGCCCGGGCGCCGAGCGCTGCGAGAGGCCCCCCTCGCCCGCCTCGGGCTTCGGCTCGGCGCGCTTCTTCGCGCCGTCGGAGGGGGTGGGGAGCGTGTTGTCGAAGGCCTTGGTGCCCGCCCACCGCGAGCGCGTCTCCTTCTCCACGGTGTTGTCGCGATCGGAGAGGAACCGCGCGTCCTTCGGGGCCCGGTTGTCCTTGGAGGGCGCCACGTCCACGATCTGGCCGTGGAGCTTCTTCTCCACCTCCACGGGCGGCGGCGTGGGGGGCGGGGCGAGCGGCAGGGGGTAGTGCGGCGCCGGGCTCGGCGGCTGGACGCCTCCGATCGCGCGGTTGGCGCTCCACTGGTCGGACGAGAGCGGGGCGAGGGCGACCGCGGCGGGCCGGACGGGCTTCGCCAGATCGAACGCCCCCATCCCAGTGATGACGAGGACCAGGACGGCGTTCAGCACCAGCGACAGGACGACTGCGGCGGCGACCCGGAGCCCGGGACGCTCGGCAACCCTCCTCCGCCGGAGGCTCGGTCCGAGGAACGCCATCTCGCCGGGATGTTAACAGCCTCGCCAGGGGTTTCATCCCCTCGAACGCCGTTTGCCTGCACGGCCCGGGGAGGCGGTTGATCCGGCTCGCCCCGAGGCGTAAACAGCCGACTCCGATGCGCTTTCCCTGGCTCACCCCATCCGGGACGCGCAGGTCCAGGACCTGGCGGGGCCTCCTCCGGGCCGTCGCCGGCCTGGCGCTGGCCTACGCGGCCCTCCTCATCGCCCTGGCGCGTGAGCCCGTCCGGGCCGAGCTCCGGGACCGGATCCGGGTCGCGCTCCGCGCCCGGCTGGGCGAGGTGACGCTCGGCGACACCGTCCGGATCGACCCGCTCCTCCGGATCGCCTTCGGGCCGCTCTCGATCGGCGGGGGGCACCCCGGCGATCCCCCGGTGATCCGGATCGAGCGGGTGAAGGTGCGTCCTCGCCTGCTCCCCCTCCTGGCCGGGCGGGCCGAGCCGGCCTCGATCCGGCTCCTCGGGGTGCGAGTCGAGACCGGGCCGGGGGGCCGCGCGCTCGAGGAGCTGTGGGCGCGCCTGCGTCGCCGCCCGGCCCGCCGGCCCGCCCCGGCCCCGGAGCGGACCGGCGGCGAGGAGGGCGAGGGCGCCCTCCCCACGCTCGTCGTCCGCGACCTGGTCG
>DATKAL010000258.1:0-9783 GCA_035498135.1 Anaeromyxobacter sp. | reverse complement strand
CATCAGGGGCGAGAGCCCGAGGCTGGGCTCGTCGAACATGATCAGCTCGGGATCCTGCATCAGGGCCCGGCCGATGGCGACCATCTGCTGCTCGCCGCCCGACATGGTCTCGGCCACCTGGGCCCGCCGCTCCTTGAGCCGCGGGAAGGTCTCGTAGACCTTCTCCAGATTTCGCGCCTTGCGCGCCTTGGCCCGGGCCAGGTAGGCGCCGGCCCGCAGGTTCTCCTCCACGGTCATCTTGGGGAAGAGCTGCCGCCCCTCCGGGACCAGGGTGATCCCGAGGTCCACCACCTCGTGCACCGGGCGGCCGCTCACCACCTCGCCCTGGTAGCGGATGGTGCCGGCGGTGGTGCGCACCAGGCCGCAGATGGTCTTCAGGGCGGTGGTCTTCCCCGCCCCGTTCGCGCCGATGAGCGCCACCAGCTGCCCCTTCCGCACCGCCAGGGAGAGCCCCCAGAGCACCTGGGTGACGCCGTAGCCCGCGGAGACGCCGCTCGCCTCGAGGACGTTCATGCCTGCGCCTCCCCGAGGTAGGCCTCGATCACCGCCGGGTTGGCGGCCACCTCGGCGGGCGGCCCCTCGGCGATCTTCTCCCCGAAGTTGAGGACCACCAGCCGGTCGCTGATGCGCATGATCACCCGCATGATGTGCTCGACGATCAGGATCGTGATGCCGCGGGCGCGGAGGGCGAGGATGAGCTCGATGGTGCGGTCCACCTCGGTGGGGTTGAGCCCGGCCACCACCTCGTCGAGGAGCAGGAAGGTGGGCTCGAGGGCGAGCGCCTTGCTCACCTCGAGCCGCTTGCGCCCGGCCAGGGTGAGGCTGGCGGCCGCCTCGTGGGCCCGGTCGGCGAGCCCGGTGGTCTCGAGCACCGTCCAGGCGTGGCGCTCGGCGTCGGCGCGGCGCGGGTGGCGGAGGAAGGCGGCCACCACCACGTTCTCCAGGACCGAGAGGCCGGCGAAGGGTTTCACCACCTGGAAGGTCCGCCCGACGCCGCGGGCGGCCAGGGCGAAGGGCGGCTTGCCGCTCACGTCCCGGCCCTGGAAGATCACCCGCCCCCGGGTGGGCGCGTAGTAGCCGCTCACCAGGTTGAAGAGGGTGGTCTTGCCCGCGCCGTTGGGTCCGATGAGGCCGACGATCTCGCCCGGCCGGACCTGGAAGGAGACGTCGGAGACGGCCATCAGCCCCCCGAACGCCTTGGACACGCCCTCGACGGAGAGGATCGGCTCGGCCATGGCTCAGCCCTCCGCCTTCCCCGCCGCCGGGACGGGCCGGGGAGCGGGGGTGGCCGGCCGGGTCGGGCCGCGCCGATGGAGCAGCTGGCCGAGCACGCCGTCCGGGAGGAACACGACGCTCGCGGCGATGGCCGCCCCGAGGATGATGACGTACAGCACCTCGTACTCGGAGAGGTACGCCCAGAAGACCGTCTTGAAGGCGAAGATCAGGACCGCCCCCACCACCGGGCCGATCAAGGTCCCCATCCCGCCGAACACGACCATCACCAGCGCCTGGTCGCTCACCAGGTCGCCCAGGGCCGAGGCCGGGTCGATGAAGGTGACCCAGTAGGCGAAGACGCCGCCGAGGACCGCGGTGGGGATGGCGGAGAGCACGAAGGCCTGGATCTTGAGCCGGGTCGGATCGAGCCCCAGCGCCTTGGCCCCCTGCTCGTCCTCGCGGATCGCCTTGAGCTTCAGGCCGAAGGGGGCCCGCTCCAGCAGGAACCAGAGGAGGAAGAAGGTCGCCCCCACCACCCCGAGCATCACGTAGTAGAAGAAGCGCGGCTGGAGAAAGGGCGGGAGCCGGATCCCGTCCGGCCCGCCGGTCAAGGTCATCATCAGGGCGAGCTGCTGGACCCCCCGGGCGAGCGCCCAGGTGGCGATGGCGAAGTAGGCGCCGCGGAGCCGGAGGGTGGGGAGGCCGGCCACGATCGCGCCCACGCCGGCGACCACTCCCCCGGCCGCGGCGGCCGGCGCGAACCCCCAGCCGCGCGCCATCAGGATGGCGGTGGCGTAGCCGCCGATCCCGAAGAAGGCGCTGTGGCCGAAGTTCAGGTAGCCGGTGTACCCGGCCAGCACGTCGAAGGCCACCGCCAGGCCGATCCACATGATCGCCTCGGTGCAGACGCGCAGGAGGAAGGTGTCGTGCACGGCCGCGGGCACGAGGAGCAGCGCGGCGAAGACGGCCAGGGACCCGACGAGGCGCCGGTCGCGCATGGTCGCTAGACCCCCTTCCGGAAGAGGCCGGTGGGGGAGACGAGCAAGATGAGGTAGAGGACGCCGAAGACCGCGAGCAGCGTGTAGCCCGGGTCCAGGTAGATGAGGAAGATCGACTGGATGATGCCGAGGAGGAACGCCGCCGCCGGCACGCCCGCCAGGTAGCCCATCCCCGCGAGCACCACCACGAAGAAGGCGAAGATCGTGTACTCCGGCCCCATCTTCGCGGAGACGGAGAGGATCGTGCCGATGAGCACGCCGGTCATGGCGCTGATCCCCACGTAGATCGCGTAGACCAGGCCGCTGGTCCGCTTGGCGTTCACCCCCATCAGCCCGGCGGCGTCCTTGTGCTGCGCCAGGGCGCGGACCCCGAGGCCGAAGTCGGTGTACTTGAGGAGGTACTGCAGGCCGCCGGTGATCACCGCCGCGTAGGCGAGGCCGGCCAGGCGCACGTGGGAGACGGTGAGGAAGAAGCTCCCCCGCTCGAGGAAGAAGGAGCCGGTGGAGAGCCGGCTCGGGGTGGAGAGGCTGTAGAAGCCGAAGAAGGTCTGGGCCAGGCCGCGGAACATCAGGCTCAGGCCGAAGGTGAAGACCAGCGCCATGAGGAGGGGGTTGCCGCGCTTGCCGGAGAGCACGCGCTGCAGGACCGGCTGGAGGAGGTAGCCCACCCCGGCGAAGACCACGAAGACCGCGGGGAGGAGGAGGAAGGGCTCGATCCCGGTGAGGCGGTTCAGGTGGAAGCCCATGAAGGCGCCGAACATGATCCATTCACCGACCGCGAAGTCGATGACGTGCATCACGCCGTACACCAGGGAGAAGGCGACCGCGATGATGATGTAGATCGCCCCCAGCATGAGGCCGTCCACCAGGGCCTGCGGCAAGAGCTCCATGACTCCTCCAGACCGTCCATCCTGACGCGCAGGGAGCGCGCGGCCGACCGGCCGGCGCGGCGAGGCGGGTCCCCTCGCCCGGGGCCGACCGGAGGGCGCCCGCCCCCCGGCCGATCCCGGACCGGACCCTCGCCCTAGCGCTTGCTCCAGGGCGTCATCGGGTACTGGGCCTTGGCCGGCGCGTCCTTGGCCGGGCCGACCACCGCCACCCTGCCGTTCTGGATCTGGATGGTGAGCGGGGTGAGGCCGGCGTTGGAGTGGTAGAACTCGCCGTCGGTCGCGAACTTCACGTGCCCGTAGAAGGTCTGCACGTCGATCGCCTCGAGGGCCTTCACCAGATCGGCCCGCTGGCCCTCGGTGAGGGGCGGCGGGGCCTTGATCCGCTCCACCGCCACCTGGAAGGCGATCCCGGCGGCCGAGGAGCCGGCCTGGGTGTAGTCGGCGGGGGTGTTGAAGGCCTTGAGGGCGGCGGCGGCGTAGGTGGGCGCGTCCTTCCAGAGGAGGTCGCCCTTCGTCGGGGTCGAGTCGGTCCAGACGGCGCCGCCGAACACCTGGTTGGCGTCGCCCTTGAGCGCGTCGACGAAGGCGGGCTCGGTCACCCCGTAGTGCATGAGCAGGGCGGGCGGGGCGAAGTCGATCTGGTGGAGCCCCTTCACCAGCTTGATGAGCTCCTCGTCGTGGCCGCCGAAGGCCACCAGGTCGGGACGCATCCCCTTCACCGCCGACATGAGCGGGGTGAGGTCCTGGCCGGCCGGGACGATGTTGAACTTCAGCACCTTGATGCCGGCCTGCTTGGCGGCGGCCTCGAACGCCTCGGCGGTGGCCTTGGAGAAGGTGTCGTTGGAGCCGAAGATCACCGCCGTCTTGGGGGCGGGCGAGAGCGCCGCCAGCGTCTGGATGGCGGCCGCGCCGGTGAAGTTGATGGGCGGGATGGTCCCGAAGGTGAAGAGGAACTTCTGCTTCCAGATGAGGGGCGACTCGGCCGAGCCGGTGATCATCGGGACCTTGTACTTCTCCACCACCGGGGCGACGGCGATGGTCACGCCGGAGGAGTAGGGTCCGAGGATGAAGTCCACCTGCTCCTGGGTGATGAGCCGCTCGGCCGCCGCCGCGCCCTGGGAGGGGTTGGACTGGGCGTCGGCGTAGAAGAGCTTCACCGGGTACTTCTTGCCGCCGACCGAGATGCCGCCCGCTTCGTTCACCGCCTGCGCCCATAGATCGTAGCCGCGCTTCGTGACGTTGCCGCCGGTGGCGAGGTCGCCGGAGAGCTCCGTGACCACGCCGACCTTGTAGAAGGCGCGGGCCTCGGCCGCCTGGGCGGGCGCGGCCAGGGTGAGCATCGCGAGCAACGCCAGTCCCATCGTCCGTCGCATCGAGTTCCTCCTTCGCAGAAGACGTTCCGGGTGCAGCGGGGTTGGCAGCCGGATTAGCGAGAGGTGTGCCACCGGGCCGCACCGGCGCTCCGCGCCGCGGGCGCCGACGGGGCCGCGCCGGCAGTGTGGCGACAGCCGGGCGGAAACCGCCAGCGCCCCGGGTGAGACCGGGGGTGGAGGCTCCATCCGGGGTCCGGGCGTCCGGAGATCGAGCGCGCAGGGCGATGATGCACCGGCGCATGGCGCGCCGCGTCGGGGCCGCTCAACCGATCCCGTACTTCTTCATCTTGCGGGCGACGGTGGACTGGTTCACGCCCAGCGCCTTCGCGATCCGCGCCTGGTTGCCGTACCTCGCCCGCGCCCGCAGCAGCATCGCCCGCTCGGTGCTCTCCACCGCCTGCTCCAGGGAGAACTCCTCCGGCCAGGCGGCCGGCGCGGCGCCGCCAGGGCCGGCGCGGCGGACGATGTCGGGCGGGAGGTCGGTGACGTCGATGAGCTCCGCCTCGGACATCACCACCAGCCGCTCGCAGAGGTTGATGAGCTCGCGGACGTTCCCGGGCCAGGGGTGGCCGAGGAGCGCGTCGATGGCGGCGCGGGAGAGCCGGCGCCGGACGCCGAGCCGTTCGGAGAAGAGGTCCACGTAGTGCCGGAGGGTGGGGAGGATGCACTCGGTCCGCTCCCGGAGCGGGGGCACGGTGAGCGGGATCACGCTCAGCCGGTAGAAGAGGTCGAGCCGGAAGGCGCCCTGCTCGACCATCGCCTGCAGGTCCCGGTGGGTGGCGGCGAGGATCCGCACGTCGAGGCGGCGGCTCTCGGTCCCGCCCACCCGCGTGACGCGGCCGTCCTCGAGGAAGCGGAGGAGCTTCACCTGGGAGGAGAGCGGGAGCTCGGCGATCTCGTCGAGGAAGAGGATCCCGCCGTCGGCCAGCTCGAAGTACCCGGGCTTGCCCTTGGCCTGGGCGCCGGTGAACGCCCCCTTCTCGTAACCGAAGAGCTCGGCCTCGACGAGCGACTCGGGGATCGCCCCGCAGTTGATCTTCACCAGCGGCTTCTCGCCCCGGCTCGAGTACTTGTGGATCAGCTCGGCGATCAGCCCCTTGCCGACCCCGGACTCCCCCAGCACCAAGACCGTCGAGTCCACCCCCGCCACCTTGATGGCCTGGCGCAGCGCCTTCTGCATGCAGGGGCTCCGGGCGATCACCCGCCGCGCCTCCACCGTCTCCAGCTGCATCTCCACGATCTGGTCGCGGAAGCGGTCCCGGATCGCTTCCTGCTCCTCCAGCTCGCGCTGCAGCCCCTCGATCTCGGTGATGTCCCGCTCGTTGACCACCACCCGGATGAGCTTGCCGGCGTCGTCGAACACCGGGTTGCCGGTGAGGACCAGCTTCCGGCCGTTCCGGGTCTGGAGCATGTTCGCCGGGGCCCGCGTCCGGATCACCTCCAGGGTGGCGGAGCGATCGAAGAGCCCCTCGTCCACCAGCTCCCGCATGTTGCGCCCCACCACCTGCCGGGCCTCGATGGCGTTGAGCCGCTCGGAGGCCGGGTTCACGCGCAGGACGTTGGCCTCCCCGTCGCAGATCCAGAGCCCGTCGGAGGTGGAGTTGATGATCGCGTCCTGCTCACGGGTCAGCTCCTCATAGGCCCAGAGCTGGCGCATGCTCAGCTCGGCGGCGCTGCTCACGTCGACGAAGACGCAGAGGACGCCGATCGGGGCCCCGTCCGGCGGCGCCCGGAGCGGCGTCACCTTGGTGAGGTACGCCGCGTCCCCGCGGCGCACCAGCGGCCCCGGCTGCTCCTCGCGGGTGGCGAGGGCGCGCTCCACGGCGGGCACGACCTCCGGGGTGGCCCCGGAGAGCGCCGCCCCCGGCTCGGCGCCCAGCCCCTCCCGGGCGGCCGGGTTGGCGAAGAGGAGCCTCCCCTCCGCGTCCGCCACCGCCACCCCGTCGCCGGTGGTCTCGAGCAGCAGCTCGCCGAAGGCGGCGCGGTCGAGGGCATGGGCCCGGAGGAACTCGGCCAGGGCGTGCACGGAGTGCCCGGTGGACGACACGCCGCCATTTATGCGTGTTCGCATCGTCCTGGCAATCGCGCATAGGGGGCCCGGCCGGCCCGAGCGGGCGGTCAGCCCGGGAAAAGCTCCCTGTTCGCGATGGGATCCGAATGTGCAGGGAGAGGTGAGGACGCAGCTCTCGCTGCGGCACGCGTGCTGCTATTCGCCTCGCCCCGAAGGCGACACGCCGCTCGACGCGGTCGCCTCACCTTCCAAGGAGACGCGCCCATGGCATCGAGACAGGCGGAGTACCAGGCCCTCCGCGACAAGCACGTCCCCCGGGGCGCGTTCCACGCCACGCCGTCCTTCGTCCGGGAGGCCCACGGCGCGGTGATGATCGACCTCGACGGCCGCGAGCTGATCGACTTCGCGGGCGGGATCGGAGTGGTGAACGTCGGCCACTCCCACCCCAAGATCGTAGCCGCCATCCAGGACCAGGTGCAGCGCTACATCCACACCTGCTTCCACATCGCCATGTACGAGCCGTACGTCGACCTGGCGGCCCGGCTCAACGAGCTCTCCCCGGGCGACTTCCACAAGAAGACCCTCTTCGCCAACAGCGGGGCCGAGGCGGTCGAGAACGCCATCAAGATCGCGCGCCACGCCACCAGGCGCCCGGCGGTGATCGCCCTCCAGAACGCGTTCCACGGGCGGACGCTGCTCACCATGTCGCTCACCAGCAAGGTGAAGCCGTACAAGCTCGGGTTCGGGCCGTTCGCGCCGGAGGTCTACCGGATGCCGAACGCCTACTGCTACCGCTGCCCGTTCGGCCTCGCCTACCCGTCCTGCGACGTCGCCTGCGCCGACCACCTGGAGGAGTTCTTCGTCGGGAACGTCGCCCCGGAGCAGGTGGCGGCGCTCATCGCCGAGCCCATCCAGGGCGAGGGCGGCTTCATCACCCCGCCGCCGGAGTACTTCGCCAAGCTCCAGGCCATCTGCCGGAAGCACGGGATCGTGCTGATCGTCGACGAGGTGCAGAGCGCCATGGGCCGGGCGGGGAAGCTCTTCGCCATCGAGCACTGGGGGATCGCGCCCGACCTGCTCCTCACCGCCAAGAGCCTGGCCGCCGGCCTGCCGCTCAGCGCGGTGACCGGGAGGGCCGAGCTGATGGACGCGCCGCACGTGGGCGGCCTGGGCGGGACCTTCAGCGGGAACCCGGTCGCCTGCCGGGCGGCCCTGGCGGTGCTCGACGTCCTCCTCGCCGACAAGCTGCTGGAGCGGGCCGAGCGGCTCGGCCAGGAGATCCGGCGGCGCTTCGACGCCCTGCAGCGGAAGCACGAGCTCATCGGCGACGTGCGCGGCAAGGGGCCCATGCTGGCCATCGAGCTGGTGAAGGACCGCATGAAGAAGACCCCGGCCGCCGACGAGACGAAGAAGGTCGTGCAGCGTTGTTACGAGAAGGGGCTGGTCCTCATCGCCTGCGGCAACTTCGGGAACGTCATCCGCACCCTCATGCCGCTGGTGATCACCGACGAGCAGCTCGACCGGGGGTTCGCCATCCTGGACGAGGCCCTCGGGGAGGTCGCCGCCGGCCGCTGAGCCGGCGGCGCGAGGGGAGCCATGAAGACCAAGGTCCGCGACTGGATGACGCCCGATCCGATCACCATCGACGCCGGCGAGTCGATCGTGAAGGCGCTCCACCTGCTCAAGGAGAAGAACGTCCGGCGCCTCCCGGTGCTCCAGGGCGGGAAGCTGGTGGGGCTGGTGACCGAGCGCATGCTCCTCACCTTCTCGCCGGGGAAGGCGACCGCCCTCGACGCCTGGGAGGTGCACTACCTCCTGGCGCAGACGCCGGTGACGGCGGCCATGAACCCGCACCCCCACACGGTCACGCCCGAGACCGACCTGGCCGACTGCGCCCAGCTCATCCACGACCGGAAGCTGAACGGCATCACGGTGGTGGACGAGGGGGGCAAGCTCGTGGGAATCCTCACCACCACCAACGCGCTCGAGGCGCTCATCTGGTTCACGCGCCACGTGCGGGAGAACGCCTAGCCGGCGAAGGAGCGCCCGTGCCCACCCCGAGGACCACCCTCCAGCGCCACCCGGAGCGCGGGTCGCACGACCGCGCCCTCGTCGACGCCGTCCTCGACGAGGGGCTGGTGGCCCACGTCGGCTTCAGCGACGGCGGGCAGGCGTTCGTGATCCCCATGTCGTATGCCCGGATCGGGGACCGGCTCTACCTCCACGGCTCGGTGGCCAGCCGGGCCCTCGGGGCGCTGCGCGGCGGCGCGCCCGCCTGCGTCACCGTCACCCTGCTCGACGGCCTGGTGCTGGCCCGCTCGGCGTTCCGCCACTCGGTGAACTACCGGTCGGCGGTGATCCTGGGCGTGGCCCGCGAGGTGGTGGACGAGGCGGAGAAGCGCCGGGCGCTCGCCGCCATCGTGGATCACGCCGTCCCGGGGCGCTCCGCGACGGTGCGCGGCCCGAACGACGCGGAGCTCCGATCGACGGCGGTGGTCTGGCTGCCGCTCGACGAGGCGTCCGCGAAGGTTCGGACCGGGCCGCCCATGGACCTGGACCAGGACCTGGCCCAGCCCTGCTGGGCGGGCGAGCTCCCCCTCGCCCTCGTCCCGGGCGCGCCCCGGGCCGACCCGCGCCTCGCGCCCGGCGTCGCGGCGCCGGAGGCGGTGGCGCGCTACCGGCGCGGGCGCCGCTGAGGCGACGCGCGGCAGCGCCCCTGCAGCGCACCTTGCGGCCGCGGCCCGGGGTGGCCGAGGATGCCCGCATGGCCCGCTACGCGGCGGCCGCCGCCGGCACGCGCTTCGTCTTCGCCGACCTGAAGGAGGTCCTGGCCCGGGCCAGCCCGCCCCGATCCGGCGACGCCCTGGCCGGCGTCGCGGCCCGGAGCGCCGCCGAGCGGGTGGCGGCGCGCGAGGTGCTCGCCGCCCTGCCGCTCCGCCGCTTCCTCGAGGAGGCGGTCGTCGCCTACGAGGAGGACGAGGTCACCCGCCTCATCGTCGACACCCACGACGCCCGCGCCTTCGGCCCGGTCTCCTCCCTCACCGTGGGGGAGCTCCGGGAGTGGCTGCTCGCTTACGAGACCACCGAGGCCGAGCTGGCCGCGGTGGCGCCCGGCCTCACCCCGGAGATGGCGGCCGCGGTGAGCAAGCTGATGCGGAACCAGGACCTGGTGCTGGCGGCCCGGAAGTGCCGGGTGGTGAGCCGCTTCCGGAACACCCTCGGGCTGCCCGGCCGGCTCGCGGTGAGGCTCCAGCCCAACCACCCCACCGACGACCCGACCGCCATCGCCGCCGCGA
>DATKAL010000257.1:0-9642 GCA_035498135.1 Anaeromyxobacter sp. | reverse complement strand
CTCCTGGGCGTGGCCTGCCTCGTGAAGCGCGAGGGGATGGTCGTCGCCGGGGCGGTGGCGGCGGTGCTGCTGGCCGAGGCCGCCTGGCGCTGCCGCCGCGCCCCGCGCCGGGCGCTCCGGCCGGCGCTGCTCGCCGCGCTGCCGGTCGCGATCGGGATCGCGGCCTCGGCCGCCGCGCTCGGGGTGGGGGAGGCGCTCCCCATCGTGAAGGTCCTCGCGGGCGGATCCCCGGCCGCGCCCGCCGCGCCGGGCGCCGCCGCCGGGGTCGGGCTCGACGAGGCGCTGCCGGCGTACGCGTTCGCCCTCTTCCATTCCGGGAACGCCGGGATGACCTTCTGGATCCTGCCCGCCGCCGCCCTGCTGGGCGCGCCGGCCCTGCGCCGCGCCGGCCACGGCTGGGCCCTCGCCGCCGTCGGGATCCTGCTCGCCGAGGTCACGGTGAGCTCGCTCTGGCTCCTCCCCCAGTTCACGGTGAACGGGACCACGGTCCACCGCGCGCTCCTCTCGGCGTCGGTCCCGGCGATGCTCTGGCTGGGCGGGTTCCTGGTGGACGCCGCGCCGGCGGAGCGAGGCGCGCCGGCGCCGCCCGGGGCGGGGCAAGGGAAACGCCGCCGGGGCAAGCGGGCAAGCTGACGGAGAGGGGAAGCCATGCGCCGAGAGAGCCGGGGCGAGGGAGCAGGGGAAGGGTCGGAGACGGTCGCCGAGGAGCGGAGGGGGCGCGGCGGCACCGCGCTCGACGTCCTCCTGCTCGCCGCCGCCGTGGTCCTCGCCTACGCGAGCACGCTCCACGTCCCGTTCCAGCTCGACGACCCGTACCAGATCGCCGGGGTGCCGGCGGTGCGGGACCTCGGGCTGCTCTTCCAAAGCGGGGTCTCCCCCCGCGTCCCCGTCACCCGCTGGGTGGGGTACCTGACCTTCGCCCTCGACCACCGGGTCCACGGGCTCGACGTCGCCGGCTACCACGTGGTGAACGCCGCCCTCCACCTCGCCAACGCCCTGCTCCTGTACGCGCTGGTGCGCCTCACCTTCCGCACGCCGCGGCTGGCGGGGCGGGGAGGGCCGGGCACCGCCCGGGCGGTCGCCCTCGCCGCCGCGCTCCTCTTCGCGCTCCACCCCGTCCAGACCGAGGCGGTGACCTACGTGGTCCAGCGCCTGGCGGTGCTGGCCACGACCTTCTGCCTGCTCGGCCTGCTCGCCCACGCCCGGGCCCGCCTCCTCCCGTCCGGCCCGGCGCGCCTCGCGTGGTACGCAGCCGGCCTGGCCGCCCTCCTCCTCGCGATGTTCACCAAGGAGAACGCCTTCACCTTCCCGGCGGTGGTCGTGCTCTACGACCTGCTCTTCCTCCCGCCCACCCCGCGGCGGGCCGCCTGGCTCGCCCCGGTGCTCCTCACCGCCCTGGCGATCCCCGTGACGCTCGTCGACCTCGGCCAGCCGCTGGCCGTGGCCCTCGACGCCGCCGGGGCGGCCACCCGCGCCCAGAGCGCCGTGTCCCGCTGGCACTACCTGCTCACCGAGCTGCGGGTGATCGTCACCTACCTGCGGCTGCTCGTCTTCCCGGTCGGCCAGAGCATCGCCCACGACCAGCCCGTCCTCCGCGAGGTCCTCTCGGCGCCGGTGCTCCTCTCGGCGGCCCTGCTCCTCGCCCTGGCCGGCGCGGCGGTCGCGATCCTGGTCCGCGACCGGCGGCGCCCCTCGGCCCTCCCCCTGGCCGCCTTCGGGATCGCCTGGTTCTTCGCCACCCTGGCGGTCGAGTCGAGCGTGGTCCCCATCGCCGACGTGATCTTCGAGCACCGGCTCTACCTCCCGTCGGCCGGCTTCCTCCTCGCGGTGGCGACCGTGGCCGAGGCGGCCACCCGCTCCTGGCGGGCGCGCTCCCGGGCCGCGGCGCTCGCCGCCGGGGCGGCGCTCGCCGCGGTGGCCGTGGGGCTCGGCCTGCTCACCGTCGCGCGAAACGCCGTCTGGCGGAGCGAGCGGAGCCTGTGGGAGGACGCGGCGCGGAAGGCGCCGGGCAAGGCGGACGTCTTCGACCACCTCGGCCTCGCCTGCTGGCACGAGGGCGACGGGGGCCAGGCCGCCGAGGCCTTCCGCCGGGCCATCGCCCTCGACCCGGAGTTCGCGCTCCCCCATGGCAACCTGGGCGTGGTGCTCCACGCGCAGGGACGACTCGACGAGGCGATGGCGGAGTACGGCCGCGCGATCGCCCTGCACCCCCGCTACCCGGTCTTCCTCGTGAACCGGGCCCTGGCGCGGATGGCGCAGCGGGACCTCCCGGGAGCGATCAAGGACTACGACCAGGCGCTCGCCCTCGATCCGCGCTCGGCGGCGGCGCACATGGGGCGCGGGGTGGCGCTCGGCATGACGGGGCGGCTCGACCAGGCGGTGTCGGAGCTCGACGTCGCGATCGCGCTCGATCCGACCCACGCGCGCGCCTGGCTGAACCGGGGCGTGGCGCGGGCCCGGGCCGGCGACCGCGAGGGGGCGGCGGCCGATCTGACCGCCGCCTGCCGGATGGGCGACGCGCAGGGCTGCACGCTCCGCGAGGCGCTGGGGCGCCTGCCGGCGGGAGCGCCCTGAGCCCGGCCGCCGCGCTCAGCGGCGGGCGCGCGGCGACGCCAGGGCGCGGATCCCCGCGACGGAGAAGCGCGTGACGTGATCGGCGAGCTCGTCGAGCCGCTCGGGCGTGGGGCGCCAGCCCGGGTCGAGGCGGCTGGCGACCGCCCGGTTCCGGTAGAGGAGGCACTGGCCCTGCACGCTCGCCACCGCCCGGCCGACGCGCGGGTCGCCGGGCGGGCACCCCATCAGCTCGGCGACGATCGCCGCCAGGCGTGCGAGCCTGGGGCGGAAGACCCGCTCCACCACCCGGTCGAGGGCCGGGGTGGGCGCCTCGAACTCCCGCGAGAGGAGGCGGTGGACCCAGGAGCCCCGGCGCCGGCTGGCGATCCGCTCGAGGAAGGCGCCGACGTAGGCCCGCAGGCGCTCCTCCGGGCCGGTGGGGGCGCCCTGCCAGGCCTCGGCCTCCAGGGCGTGCATGGTGGCGATGGCGCGCTCCACCACCTCGCCGTAGAGCCCGGCCTTGTCGCCGAAGTGGTAGTTCACGGCGGCGAGGTTGGCGCCCGCCGCCCGGCAGAGCTCGCGGACGCTGACCGCCTCGAAGCCCCGCTCGGCGAAGAGCTCGGCGGCCTGCTCGAGGAGCCGGCGCCGGGTGCGGTCGTCGCGGCCCGGGCCCCGCGGCCGCCGGCGGAGGGCGGGGGCACGCGTCACAGCGTCCGCCGGAAGAGGAGGGTGGCGGCGGTCATGGCCGCCACCGTGAAGAGGCCGAGGTAGAGGAGGTCCCCGCTCACCGCCAGGAGCCCGGTGTCCTTGAGGAGCAGGCACTTGAAGGCGTGGACGGCGTAGGTGAACGGGTCGACGGTGGCGATGGCCCGCATCCAGGCGGGGAAGGCCTGCTGCGGGTAGACCGCGCCGCTGGGGAAGAAGAGCAGGGTGTTGAGGACGCCGAAGGTCACCCGGGGGAGGAGGGGATCGCTCACCCGCACCATGAGGAGGAACATCATGCTCACCAGGGCGAGGGCGGTCATGACGTTGACCAGGAGGAGGCGCGCCATCCGCGCCGGGGCGAAGGGGTCGGGGATCCCGGCGATCACCGCCCCGAGCGACATGAGCACCGTGCCCGCCAGCACCGCCTTGATGGCGCCGGAGAGGTTGAAGCCGGCGATCAGCTCGAACTTGGTGATGGGGGTGACCAGGTACCCCTCGTGCAGGCCGCGCGCCTTGTCGTCGATGAAGATGATGCCGCCCCCGATCATCACCATCATGAAGATGGACATGACGATCGAGCCGGGGAGCAGGTACTGGATGTACGGCACGTAGGGGTAGAGCTCCACCAGGTCGAGCGAGACCTGGCCGGAGAGGCGCTGCGAGCCCGGCGCGGGCTGGTCGTAGGCGCTCACCAGCCCGGAGACCGAGGCGGCGAGCGCGCTGGAGACGAAGCCGTCGGTGTTGTCCTGCACCAGCGCCACCCGGGGATCGTCCTTCGCCAGGGTGCGGCGGGAGAAGTCGGGCGGGATCACCAGCACGCCGTTGAGCCGGCCCTGGCGCAGGTCGGCCACCGCCTGCCCGCCGTCGGGGTAGGGGAGGGGCTCGAAGGTCCGGGCGTTGGCCGCCACCGCGCCGGCGAGCTCCCGGAGCCGGACCGCGGGCACGCCGCGGTCCTGGTCGACGACGCCCACCCGCAGGTGCCTGACGTTGCCCCCGAACGCGTAGCCGAGCACCACCAGCTGCACGAGGGGGAAGATCATCGACACCACGATGAGCGCCGGGCTCCGCCGGAACCGCCGGAGCTCGCGCTCGATGATCGCCCAGGTCCGCTGCATCCTCGGCCTCCCCCTCTAGTGCCGCCGGATCAGGCGGTCGGCGGCGGAGGGCTCCTGGAGCGCGTCCCTGAGCTGCCGGCCGGTGTAGTGGACGAAGACGTCGTCCAGCGTGGTGCTCTGGATGGAGAGGGACTGGACGGTGACCCCGGCCCCCTCCGCCGCCTCGATCAGGGCCCGGGTGGTGGCCGGCCCGCTGGTCGAGGCGATGCGGAAGACGTGGTCCTGCCCTGCCACGCTCTCCGCGCCGGGCAGGGCCCGGAGCCGCTCCGGCCAGTCGGCGGGGAAGTCGGCGAAGCTCACCTCGAGCACGTTCTTCCCCGGGATGCTGGCCTTGAGCTTGAGGGGGGAGTCGAGGGCCATCAGCTTCCCGTGATCGACGATGGCGATCCGGTCGCAGAGCTTGTCCGCCTCGTCCATGTAGTGGGTGGTGAGGAGGACGGTCAGGTTCCGCTGGGCCTTGACGCGCTGGAGCATCTCCCAGACCGCCACGCGGGAGACCGGGTCGAGCCCGGTGGTGGGCTCGTCGAGGAAGAAGATGCGCGGCTCGTGCATCAGCCCCCGGGCGATCTCCACCCGCCGCCGCATGCCGCCGGAGAGGAACTTCACCGGCCGGTCCGCCCACTGGGTCAGCTCCACCGCCTCGAGCAGCTCGGCCATCAGGCGCCGGCGCCGCTCCCGGGGGACGCCGTAGAGCTTGGCGAAGATGAGCAGGTTCTCCGCCACGGAGAGCTCCAGGTCGCTGGTCATCGCCTGGGGGATGACGCCGATCGAGCGGCGGACGCCGTCGGGATCGCGGACCACGTCGCACCCGCCCACCCCGGCGGTCCCGCCGGTGGGCGGCAGCAGCGTGGTGAGCATGCGGATGAGGGTGGACTTGCCCGCGCCGTTGGGGCCGAGGAGGCCGAAGATCTCCCCCTCCTCGACCTGGAAGGAGATCCCGTCCACGGCGGTGAAGTCGCCGAAGCGCTTGACGATCCCCTGCACCTCGATGGCAGCCATCGCGACGCCTAGGAGGGGACGGGGAGGAGCACGTAGGCGGTCATGCCCACCGCCAGGGCCCGGTCCCGGTTGTCGACCCGGAGCCGCACCTCGAAGGTCCGGATGTCGCGCTTGGTGCGGCTCACGTCGCGCTGGGTGGCGAAGGCGGCGTCCACCCCGCGCCGGATGACCGTGCCCTGGCGCTCCTCGCCGGAGGGGAGGCGGACGGTGAGCCGGTCGCCCAGGTGGATCCGGTCGATGTAGCTCTCCTCGACGTCGGCGCGGACCCAGAGGTCGTCGGGGTCGATCAGGGTGACGATCGCCTGGCCGGGGTTGACGTACTCGCCGAGCCGGGCGGCGCGCACGTCCACCACCCCGGCGATGGGGGCCCGGATCTCGGCGTAGCCCAGCCGGACGCCGGCCTTGGCCCGCTGGGCGTCGGCGGCGGCCCGCTGCTGCTCGCTGGCCCGCAGGGCGCTCCGGCGGACCAGGACCTGCTCGCCGTTGGCGCGGGCCAGGGCGAGGGCCGCCCGCTGGGCCTCCACCTGGCGATCGAGCGACACGGTCCGCGCCTGGGCCACGTCGAAGGCGGTGCGGGCGTGGTCGAGGTCCTGCGCCGGCGAGGCCCCGCCCCGGGCGAGCGTCTCCTGGCGCTCGAGGGTCAGGCGGGCGTCCTCGAGCGACGCGCCGGCCTCCGCCCGCTGCGCCTCGGCGGCGGCCAGGCCGGCCTCGGCCTGGGCGACCTGGGCGGCGGTCTCCCGCTCCTGGAAGCGGAGCGCGGCCGCGCTCTCCTCGACCTGGGAGGCGTAGCCCTCGGCGCTGTGCGTGAAGTAGGCGCGGTCGGCCTCGAGCTCGGCGGGCTCGATCTGCGCGAGCAGCTGGTCCCGCGCGACGACGTCCCCCTCCCGGACGAGGAGGCGGTCGACGCGCCCGGCGACCTGCGGGCCGACCACGACGTCGTCGGTGGTCACGATCCCGGTGAGGACCAGGACGGCGGTCCGGGGGCGGGCCAGGACCAGGGCCGCGGCCAGGGCGACGGCGGCCACCGCGGCGAGGGGGAGGAGGCGCTTCCAGGGCGGGCGGCGGGCGGACGAAGTAGTCATTTTCAAACATGCGTATAATACGGCTGTTCATTCCATGGCAAGCACGATCCGGAGGCCTCGCGGGGGGGGCGGCGCGGGAGGGTCCGGTCGGCCGCTCCGGCGATCTGCCGCTCGCCCGGAAGGAGGGTCGACTAGGATTCGATGGATGCCGTCGAGGCGCGTGTCCCCATGGGTGCTGCTCCTGCCGCTCGCCGGCGCCGCGGCCGCCTACGCGCGGGTGCTCCACGGGGAGTTCGTCTTCGACGACCAGGTGGGGGTCGCGGTGCGGGACCTCGGAGGCGCGCTCCGCTCGTTCGGGGTCGAGTGGCTCCGCGCCGGGCGCCCGCTCACCGATCTCACCTTCGCCCTGAACTACCGGGCCGGGCGGATCGATCCCTGGGGCTACCACCTGGTGAACGTGCTGCTGCACCTGTCCGCCGCGGGGCTCGTCTGGCTCTTCACCCGCACGATCCTGGAGAGGGCGGGCGCGGCGCGCCCCGACGGCGTCGCCGTCATGGTCGCCGGCGTCTTCGCCCTGCACCCGCTCCAGAGCGAGGCGGTGAGCTACGTCAGCCAGCGCGCCGAGTGCCTGGCGTCGGCGCTGGCCCTCGCGACGCTGCTCCTTCTCCTGGACGCCGAGTCGCGGGCGGGGACGGCGCGCGGTCGATGGGAGTCCGCGCTCGCCGTCGTCACCTTCATCGCCGCCCTGGGGGCGAAGCCCGTCGCCGTGACGACCCCGATCGCCTACCTGCTCGTGACCGCCGCCGAGCCTCCCCGCCTCGCTCCGGTCGGTCCCTCGCCCTGGGCCGGACGGCTCCTGCGGATCGCACCGCTGATGGCCCTGGAGGCCGTCTACGTCGGGGCGACCCTCCGCGCCCTGCGCTCCAACCCCACCGCCGGCTTCGCCGTCCCGGCGGTGCGGTGGCAGGAGTACCTCCTGACCCAGGGACGGGCCGTGCTCACCTACCTGCGGCTCGTGCTCTGGCCGGCCGGCCAGAGCGCGGACTGGGACTTCCCCCCGTCGCACGGTGCGGACGCGGTGACCGTCGGGGCCTGGGCGGCGCTCCTCGCGATCGGAGGCGGCGCCGGCGCCCTGTACTGGCGGACGCGGCGTTCGGGGAGCGAGGAGGGCGCGGCCGGCCGGGTCGCGTCCGTGGGGATCGGCTGGTTCTTCCTGCTCCTTGCGCCGACGTCGTCCTTCATCCCGATCCTGGATCCGCTCGCGGAGCACAGGGTCTACCTGGCCTCCTGGGGGCCGATGGTCGCGGTGGCAGTGGGGGCCGAGCGCCTCCTCGCGCGGGCGAGGTGGCGCGGCGCGGCGATCGCGGGGATGGCGGGCGCCTGGCTCGCGCTGGGGACCTCGCTGTACGAGCGGAACGCGGTCTGGCAGTCGGCTCGGGCTCTCTGGACGGACGTCGTCCGGAAGGCACCTGCGAATGGCCGCGCCCACCTGAGCCTGGCGGAGGCCTCGAGGAGGGAAGGCGATCTCGAGGCCGCCCTGCAAGAGTGCGAGCTCGCGCTCCGCGATCCCCGCCGGGTGATCGGAGGCGAGGCGGCCGTCCTCACCGAGTTCGCGGTGGTGCTCATGGACCTCGGCCGGACCACCGACGCCCTCTCGGTGCTCGATCGGTCGCTCGCCCTCGATCCCCGCAACTCCGGAGCGCTCGCCAGGCGGGCATTCGCTCAGCTGCGCTCGGGCGATCTCGCCGCCGGGGAGGAGTCTGCGCTCCGCGCCCTCGGCCTGAACGCCGACGAGGCCGAGGCGCTGCGTGCGCTCGGGGCCATCCGGCTGGCGCGAGGGGATCCGGCCGGGGCCGTCGAGCCGCTGGAGCGCGCCGTTCGCCTCGATCCGGACGACGTGTCGCGGCAGCTCGCGCTCGGGGAGGCCTACGCGCGGGTGGGGCGGAGGCGAGAGGCCTGCGAGGCGTGGGAGCGCGCGCGGCGCATCGGCCTCCCGGCGCCGTTCGACGGCCAGCTCGCGGCCAAGGCCGCCCAGGCCGGCTGCGCATGGGCGCCGTGAGAACGCCGGAGGAGGGCCTCGCGCTGCGGTCGGCTCAGCTCACGCTCTCGGCGGCGTACCGGGCGAGGAGCCCGGTCCGGACGACGTGCCGGTGCACGCCGGCGAAGAGCCGGCCCGCCAGGACGACGTCGAGCAGCGCCAGGCCGGCGGCCAGCGCCAGCGCCCCGGGCGAGGGGTGGCTCCCGGCGACGACCGCCCGGAGCCCCTCGAAGACGTAGGAGGGCGGGAGGATCCGCCCCACCGCCTGCATCCAGCGGGGCAGGGTGGAGAGCGGGTAGAAGACGCCGGCGAAGGGGGAGAGGATCGCCGGGATGGGCCAGATGAGCCACTCGGCCGCCGGGCCGAGCCGGAGGACGATCGCCGCCCCGACGATGCCGAGGGCGATCCCGAAGAGGAAGAGCACCACGAGGAAGGGGACGAGGGAGAGGCCGTAGCCGAGGAAGGAGAGCCCGAAGACCCCGGTGGCGAGGAGGAGCATCACCCCGAGCCCCACCAGGCTCGTCCCCACGCTGCCGAGCACCAGCCCGGACACGTACTCGGCGATGGAGATGGGGGTGGCGAAGAGGTTGAGGAAGTTCCGGGACCAGACGTCCTCGAAGAACCCCATGGTCACGCCCTGCATCACGCGGATGAAGAAGTCCCAGAGCAGGACCGCCCCGAGGAGGACCGGGACGAAGGAGAAGCCGGCGGCGGCGACCCGGTCGAGGTAGCGGGTGATGAAGCCCCAGAGCACGACGTCGATCGCCACCCAGGCGAAGAGCGGGACGACGCGGGCCGGGCTGCCGCGCAGGAGGTAGAGCTGGCGGAGGACGATCCCCGAGATCCGGTCCGGGCGGAGCACGTCAGCCCTCCCCGAGCGCGAGGGGCTCGCGGGCCACGGCGATGAAGAGGTCCTCGAGCGAGCTCCGGCCGTGCTCGCGCGGCAGGGTCCGCGGATCGCCCTCCAGCAGGATCCGCCCGCGGGAGAGGAAGAGGACCCGGTCGCACACCTCCTCGACCTCCGCCATGTTGTGCGAGGTCCAGAGCACTCCCGCCGCCTCCTCCGCCGCCAGGGCCCGGATCGCCTGGCGGAGGTCGCGCGCGGTGGCGGGGTCGAGGGAGGCGGTCGGCTCGTCGAGGAGCAGCAGGCGGGGGCGGTTGAGCAGGGCCTTGGCCAGGCCGGCGCGGGTCTGCTCCCCGGAGGAGAGCA
>DATKAL010000256.1:0-5781 GCA_035498135.1 Anaeromyxobacter sp. | reverse complement strand
GTGCGCCCGGGTGGCGGACGGAGAGGGTGGAGAGCGCCGCCACGCGCTCCTGGCGGAGGAGCGCGCGGGCTGCCGTCGCCCCGCCGGCCGCCGCCGCGCCGCGCTGCGCGAGCTCCCCGGCCTCGCGTTCCCTGGCCATCCGGAACCTCCCCCGCGCCCGCGCTCGGGCCCGTCCATTCCCCTTGTCTAGGGCGCCCGGGGGGCGGCCGCCCGCATCACCGATGGGTCGACGTGAGCATGGCTCACAGCACCACCAGCCCCATCCGCGCGGCGCGCACGATCGCCTCGGCGCGCGACTCGACCCCGAGCTTCCCGAGGATCGCGTTCACGTGGAACTTGGCGGTGTGCTCGGAGATCCCGAGCCGCGCCCCGATCGCCTTGTTGGCCAGCCCCTCCGCGAGCAGGGCCAGCACCTCGCGCTCGCGGGGGGTGAGCGGCTCCGCGAGCTCGCTCCCCTCCGGGGCGTGCACGAACCCCGAGGCCACCGCCGGATCGAGAACCGTGAGCTCCTGGACGACCGCGTGCAGCGCCGCGGCGATCGCCTCGGCCGGCGCTCCCCGGGAGAGGACTCCCTGCGCCCCGGCCCGAAGCGCCTCCGCGGCGGCCGCCTCGTCGGCGGCGAGCGCCAGGGTGGGGGCGCTGGCCTCGGCGATGGGGGGCGGCTCGCCCGGCGCCGGGCCGAGATCCCAGAGCAGCGCGGCTCCGGGTCGGGCCCGGGCCGCCGCGGCCGCATCGCGCGGCGCCGTCTCGCCCACGACCTCCAGGTCCGGACGATCGCCGAGCAGCCCCGCCAGGCCGGCGCGGGCGAGCGGGTCGGCCGACACCACCAGGACCGCGAGCGCCGTCATGCGGGAGACCTAACCGGGAGCGCCCCGGCGGCCCACCCGCCGCGCAGGCCGCCGGTCAGTCGCCGCCGGCCCCGGCCAGGGGCGCGCCGCTGAAGGTGAAATCCGCGGCGACCTGGCCGGTGGCCGGGACGGTCACCTGGGAGGTCTTCTCGCCGAAGGCCTCGTGCCAGGCGGTGACCGTGTAGGTCCCGGCGGGCAACCCGCCGATCGTGTAGGCCCCGTCCTTCCCGACCACGGCGTAGGGCCCCTCGGCCACCACGACGTAGCCGTGCATCCAGTTGTGGACGTCGCACTTGATCCGGACGACGCCGGCGCGCGGGAGCACCTTCGGGATCTTCTGTCCCTTGATGGGCATGGCGACGTTGAAGAGCGTCTGCTGCCCGTAGTAGCCGTGGATGTTGTGCAACATCGGGTCGCTGTTCAGGATCTCGAGGGTGCTGCCCACCGGGGCGGCCTGCACGTGCGGGTGGTACCGGCACTCGTGCTGATCGATGGTGATGGTCTTCGGCGCCTCCTTGGGAGCCCCGGCGCCGGAGACGGTGATCACGACGTTCTCCAGGCTCCCGTTCGAGATCTCGAGCATCTCGTTCGGCACGCTGGTCCCGCACACCTTCTGGTCCCGGTTGGTGGTGAAGGGGGCCTCCTTGGGCGGCGTGCCGGTGTACTTGACGGTGCCGTGAACATCGCCGGCCGACGCGCGGGCGGCGAAGGCGGCGAGGGGGAGGAGCAGGAGCGCGGGCGTTCTCATCGTGCGTGACCTCTCTTGCCTTGGGCGGCTCGGGCGGCGTCAGCCCCCCTAGCCACGGTTGATCAGCAGGGCGGCGTCGCGGACCACCTGGTCGACGACGCCGGGAGCACCGGAGTCGTAGTAGCCCCGGATCCTTCCTCCCCCGTCGACCAGGACGAGGTGCGTGCCGTGGGAGAGGTCGGGCTCGCCGCCGGGGCCCGCCCCGCTCCCCATGCTCACGCGCAACCCCTGGACCACCGCCGCGCGCACCGCCTCGGCGGGGCCGGTGAGGAACGTCCACATCCGGGGGCTGGCCCGCGCCGCCCGGGCGTAGGCTGCGAGGCGCTCCGGCGAGTCGAACGCGGGGTCCACCGAGAAGGAGACGAGGTGGAGGGCGGGCTCGAGGTTCCGGGCGCGGTCCTGGATGCGGGCCATCTGGCGGGTGATGGCCGGGCAGGCGGTCGTGCAGCGGGTGAAGACGAAGCTCGCCACCCAGACGCGCCCCGCGAGATCGCCCGAGCCGAACGGCCGCCCGTCCTGGTCGGTGAGCTCGAAGCGGGGGACCGCGCCCAGCACCGGGGCGGGCGGAGGGACGGGGACGCGGAGCGCCCAGGCCACCGGCCAGGCGGCCAGCACGGCCACCAGGGCGATCCAGAAGAGCGGGCGCCCGACGGCGGCGGCGGCGATCCGCTGGAAGGGGTAGTCGGCGGGCACGGCGGGCTGCGTCATGGGAGATGGCCTCGGGCTCGCTCCTCCGAGCGTGACTGTCGGAGTACTTACGTCGGTGTCGTTGGGGAGCCAACGAATGCTCTTTTCGGGTTTGGGCCCCAAAAAGGCGCGTCCGCCCCGGCAGCGCATCGCCGTCGTCGTCGCCACATCCTCTCCTCGATGACCGACACCGCCTTGCACGGAGCAGCCGCGGGTCATGGCCACGCCGAGATCGCCTGGCCCCCGGACGAGCAGTACGGGCTGGCCACCCCCGGGAAGCTGGGGATGTGGATCTTCCTGGTCTCGGACGCCTTCTCGTTCGCGGGGCTCCTCCTCGCCGAGGGGATCCTGCGGAGCGGCCCGGGGCCCTGGCGCCAGCCAGGCGAGCCCGCCCTGGGGATCCCCTTCACCGCCCTGCTCACGTTCCTGCTGGTCTGCACCAGCCTCACCAACGTGCTCGGGTGGGCTGCCGCCGCTGAGGGCAAGCGGCGCGAGGCGTCCGCCTTCCTCGCCGCCACCGCCGCCGGCGGCGCGCTCTTCCTCCTCGGCCAGTTCCAGGAGTGGTTCGGCTTCGGCGGTCACGGGCTGGTCCACGAGGGGCTGGTCTTCGGCCACTCCGCCCGGGCGAGCACGTTCTACGTCATCACCGGGTACCACGGCCTCCACGTGCTGGTCGGGGTCGCCTACATCCTCGCCGTCCTGGTCGGCTACCTGCGCGGGCGCGTGGGCGCCCGGCAGATCGAGCTCCTCGGCCTGTACTGGTGCTTCGTGGACTTCGTCTGGGTGTTCGTCTTCTCGTTCGTCTACCTGATGCCCTGAGGCGCCTCATGAGCGACGTCGCCCACCCACCCCTCGAGAGCGGCGCGGCGCGGCACGCGTCGCGCGGGCGCGCCCAGTACCTCTGGGCCTTCGGCGTGCTGGCGGTGCTCACCCTGGTGGAGCTGGGCGTGGCGCGCACGCCCGGGATCCCCCGCGGCGCCGCCATCCCCGCCCTGGTCTGCCTGGCCATCGCCAAGGCGGCCCTCATCGCCCTCTTCTACATGCACCTGCGGTACGAGACCCGGGTCCTGCGGCTCACGGTGCTCGGCCCGCTGGTGGCACCTGCCGTGTACGGTCTGGCGCTGATGGCCGACGCCACCTGGAGGCTGCTGCGATGAAGCCCCTCCTCGCCTTCGCCCTCGGGCTGCTCCCCGGCGCCGCGCTCGCCTGCCCGGCCTGCGCCCGCGACTCCGTCCCTCACCTGGCCCTGCTCCTCGGGTCGATGATCGCCGCTCCGTACCTGGTCGTGGCCGCCGTGACCCACGCGATCCGCGGGGGTGGCCATTGAGCCGCCTCCGCGCCCTCCTCGCCGCCGCCGGGGCGCTCGCCGCCCGCGCCGCCCTCGCCGACCCGCTCCCGGAGACCGGCTACGGCCTGCCGCGCGACGCCTCGCGCGACGGCTTCCGGGTCGACGAGCTGATCCACTTCACCCTCGCGGCCATCGCCGTGATCTTCGCGATCGCCGCCGCCGCGCTCGTCTGGTCCTTCCTCAAGCACCGGCGGGATCACCCGGCCGTCTACACGCACGGGACCCGGGCCTCCACCGCCGCGGTGCTCGTGTTCGTCGGCGTGGTCCTGTTCACCGTCGACGGCAGCCTGTTCGTCAGGACGCTGCGCGACGTGGACCGGTACTTCTGGGCCTTCGCCCGCGCCGAGGAGGACCCGGCCGCCATCCGGATCGAGGTCAACGCCCACCAGTGGAGCTGGACGGTCCGCTACCCGGGGCCCGACGGCCAGTTCGACACCCCCGACGACATCGTCACCATCGACGCGATCCACGTCCCGCTGGGCGCTCCGGTGGTGATCCAGCTGGCCTCCACCGACGTGATCCACTCCATGTACCTCCCCAACTTCCGGGTGAAGCAGGACGCCGTGCCCGGGATGATCACCCGCCTCACCTTCCAGGCCGCGGAGCCGGGCGAGTACGAGATCGCCTGCGCGCAGCACTGCGGCGCCAATCACTACAAGATGCGCGGCGTCCTCACCGTGCTCCCGCCCGACGCCTACCGCGCCTGGCTCGAGACGGCGACCGCGGACGCGCGCCGGGCCTACGACCCCGACGACCGCGAGGCGCACTGGGGCTGGCCCTGGAGAGCGGAGCCGTGAGCACGACTGCCGTGGCGCTCGCCGAAGCGAGCCAGCCCATCCACCCGCCCCCGACCTCCTTCTGGCAGCGGTACGTCTTCTCCATCGACCACAAGGTCATCGGCCGGCAGTTCCTCTGGTCCGGGCTGGTGTTCCTGCTCCTGGGCGGGACGCTGGCGATGCTCATCCGCTGGCAGTGGGCCTACCCCTACCGGCCGGTGCCGCTCCTCGGCGGGCTGGTCCTGGGCAAGAGCGGCGGCGTGATCGGCCCGGCCACCTACCAGCAGATCTTCACCACCCACGGGCTCATCATGATCTTCTTCGCCGTCACGCCCGTGCTCATCGGCTGCTTCGGGAACTTCCTCATCCCGCTCATGATCGGGGCGCGGGACATGGCCTTCCCGAAGCTCAACATGTTCTCGTTCTGGACCTTCCTCGTCTCCCAGGTCCTGGTCCTGGCCTCGCTCTTCACCGACCTCGGCTCGGCCGGCGCGGGGTGGACCACCTACCCGCCCCTCTCCACCAACGTCGGCATGCCGGGGCTGGGCCAGACCCTGATCGTGGCCGCGATCTTCGTCACCGGGGTGTCGAGCACCATGGGAGCGGTGAACTACGTCACGACGGTGATCCGCCTCCGGGCGCCGGGCATGACCTACATGCGGCTCCCGCTCACGATCTGGGGGCTCTGGCTCACGGCCATCCTCAACGCCCTCTTCGTCCCCGTGCTGGGCTCGGCGGCGCTGCTCCTGCTCCTGGATCGGAACTTCGGGACCCAGTTCTTCCTGGCCGGCGCGGCCGCGGTCAAGGGCGGCGGCGATCCCATCCTCTACCAGCACCTCTTCTGGATCTTCGGTCACCCGGAGGTCTACATCATGATCCTCCCGGCCTGGGGGATCGTGGGCGACGTCGTCTCCTTCTTCGCCCGCAAGCCGCACCACTGGTACCGCGGGACGGTGGGGGCCATGGTGGTGGTGACCGTGCTCTCCGCCATGGTCTACGGCCACCACATGTTCCTGACCGGGATGAGCCCGCTGCTGGGGAAGGGGTTCATGCTCTTCACCCTCCTGATCAGCGTCCCTTCGATGATCGTGGTGCTGAACTGGGTGATGACGGTCTGGCGCGGCTCGCTCCACTTCGACTCGCCCATGCTCTGGGCGCTCGGGACCGCCTTCGTCTTCGGGGTGGGCGGGCTGACGGGCCTCTTCCTCGGCGACATCTCGATGGACCTGTACCTCCACGACACCATGTTCGTGGTGGGCCACTTCCACTTCACGATGGCGGCCGGCTCGTTCTTCGGGGCGATGACCGGGATCACCTTCTGGTTCCCGAAGATCTTCGGGCGGCGCCTCGACGAGCGCCTCCTCAAGGCGCACT
>DATKAL010000255.1:0-3236 GCA_035498135.1 Anaeromyxobacter sp. | reverse complement strand
TGCCGCTCAGGGCGACCGGGACCAGGGCCGGACCGCTCGAGTCGGCGCAGGCCACCCAGAGCGACGTGCCGAGGGCGGTCAGGCCGCCCGCGTCCTGGCAACCGGGGAGGGGGACGATCGAGACCGCGTCGGCCGCGGCGGTGTCGATCACCGCCAGCTTCGAGGGGCCGGCCGGGTCGACGTAGTAGCCGGCGAGGGGGCCGCTGGTCGCCTTCATCATGTTGGCCAGGGTGACGTAGACCTTCGAGCCGGCCGCCACCGCCCGCGAGGGGAAGGGGAGGCCGGGGGCGTCGGCGGAGCCGGGCACGGCGCGCAGGTCGATCACCTTCTGGAGGGTGGCGCACTGGAGCGGGCAGACCCCCGCCCGGCAGACGCGCCCGGCCGGGCAGCTGTTCCCCGCGCCGCAGGCGGGCGGGCTCGGATCGGCGGCGGCGCAGCCGGGGACGCCGGAGAGGTCCAGCACCGCCACCGCCTGGCCGTCGGAGACGTCGTCCTGCCCGTAGAGCGCGACGAAGGCCCGGCCGTTCAGGAAGGCGATCCCGTGGGGGAACGGGTTCACCTGGCCGGTGAAGGGGACCTCGTCGAGCACGCGCCCGCCCGCCGGGTCGTAGACGATGACGGTGCCCCCCTTCGAGTTGGAGACGAAGAGGAGGCCCGCGCTCTGGCCCACGAACTCGAGGTCGCTGCCGGAGAGGGTGGCGGTGGCGCCGGGGAGGGTGGGGTCGAGGGGCAGCGCGCTGAGGGTCACGTCGAGGGAGTCGGCGCTCCAGACCTCGCCGTTCGCCAGCGCCAGCGAGATGGGGCCCTGGCCGGTGGCGCGCGCCGGGCCGGTGAAG
The DNA here is from genome assembly GCA_035498135.1 of Anaeromyxobacter sp. Taxonomy (GTDB): domain Bacteria; phylum Myxococcota; class Myxococcia; order Myxococcales; family Anaeromyxobacteraceae; genus Anaeromyxobacter. The sequence continues at coordinate 2,400 of DATKAL010000255.1, read as the reverse complement.
AGGAGGTCGGGGCTCACCGAGCGCAGCTCGCTGGTCGAGAAGCAGGCGACCTGGATCGAGCGGCACGTGCCGGCGACGCAGGACGCGCCCGGGCCGCAGGCCGTGCTGCAGGTGCCGCAGTGGTCGCGGTCGGCGGAGAGGTCCGCGCAGGCGTTGCCGCAGGCGTCGAGCCCCGGACCGCACGAGGTGGCGCAGGCGCCGGCGCTGCAGAACGGGGTGGCGCCGCCGCAGGCGACCGCGCCGGCGCAGGTGCCTCCGGTGCCGCAGTGCTCCGGGCTGGTGAGGAGGTCGAAGCAGCCGCCGGCGCAGGAGACGGTGCCCGGGGCGCAGACGCAGGCGCCCGCCTGGCAGACCACCCCGGCCCCGCAGGCGTAGCCGCAGGCACCGCAGTCGGTGGCGGCCGTCTGGAGCGCGGCGCACCGGCCGCCGCAGTCGGTCTCGCCCTGCGGGCAGGTGAGCTCCTTGGTGCAGCCGAAGAGGAGGAGGGGGACGAGGGACAGGAGCAGCGCGCGGGTTCGGGTCATGGTGGTCCTCGCTTACTGGGCGGCGGCGGTGGCGCCGGCGCGGAGGGTGGCGAGCACCATCCGGCCGGGCAGGGGATCTCCGAGGGGGTCGAGCAGGGTGCGGTCGTCGAGGAGGTTCCGGACCTCGACGCCGAGGGCGACGGCGGGCCGCCTCCAGAGGCGCACCTCGGCGCCGGCGTTCCAGACCAGCGCCGCCGGGATGGCCCGCACGTTGGCGGCGTCGTCGTACTGGAGGCCGACGTAGTGGAGCTCGGCGTGGAGCGCGAGCGGTCCGGGGGCGATCGCCGCCCGGGCGAAGAGGCGGTGGCGGGCGCGGTGGGGGAGCCACTTGCCCAGCTCCGGCGCCGGGGCCCGCAGGTTCTCCGAGGCGAGCAGGGTGTAGCTCGCGGAGAGGGCGAGCCCGGCCAGGGCGCGGATCGGGGCGGAGGCGGCCTCGGCCTCGAGCCCGGAGACCAGCGCCTTCCCCGCGTTGCGCGGCTGGAGGAAGCCGAGGCTGACGCGGTCGTAGAGGATGAGGTCGCGGTAGAGCGTGGCGTAGGCGCCCAGGCTCGCCATGCCCGCCCGTCCCTCGGCCACCAGCGCCCCGTCGGCGCCGAGCGCCTCCTCCGGGGCCAGGGCCGGGTTGGGCTTCACCAGCCCCTGCTGCAGGTAGAGCTCGGCGAAGCTCGGCACCCGGAACGTGCGCCCCGCCGCGGCGCGCAGCGCGAGCCCGTCGGCGAGCCGCACCCGCCCGCCCAGGCTGGCGGACCAGCCGCCGAACGGCCCGGTCTGCTCCAGGCGGACCGCCGGCACGAGCGAGAGCCGGCCGCCGAGGAGCGCCAGGTCGTCGGCGAGCGCCGCGGCCAGGGCGGCGCGCGCCCGCTCCGGGCCGGTGCCGGTGGCCTGGAGGAGGTCGCCGCTCGCCTCGAGCGTGGCGGTGAGGACGCCCGGGCCATGGGTGGCGGCGGCCTCGAGCTGCGCGCCGGCCTCGCCGCCGCGCTGATGCGAGAGGACCCCGGCGGTGGAGACGTCGAGCAGGTCCAGCCTCCCGTGGGCGCGGGCGGCCAGGGAGAGCCAGGAGGTGGGCGCCATCCCGGAGATCCGGGCCATCGCCAGGACGCGGCCGTCCTCCTGCCAGTCGCGGCCGTCGGGATCCCCCTGGTCGGGAGGGGGGGCGATCTCGCGGCGGCCGCCGGAGGCCTGGAGGAGGGCGTCGACCCGGGCCCCGCCGGCCTGGGCGGTCAGCTTGGCCAGGCCGGCCGCGCGCCGGGCGGCGTTGTTCTTCCGGATCCGGGCCTCCTCCCCGCCGGGCACGTTGGGGGTGCTGTCGAAGGTCCAGGGGAAGTCGCCCTCGGTGCCGTCGGCGCCGGCGGCGCCGAGGAGGGTCCACCCCTCACCTCCGGCGGCGCCGTCGGCGGCGGCCGACCAGGTCCCGAAGGAGCCGCCGGTGGCCTCCGCCGACCAGGCGCCGGCCTCCGGCCGCCGCGTGGCCACGGCCAGCACCCCGCCGAGCGCCCCGGCCCCGAAGCGGGCCCCCTCCACCCCCCGGATCACCTCGACCCGGGAGATCCAGTGGCGCGGGATCGAGGAGAGGTCCACCCCGCCGCCGAAGGCGCTGTTGAGCGGGAGGCCGTCGAGGAGCACCAGCACGCCGTCGGCGGTCGACCCGCGGATCGAGGCGGTGGCGAGCTGTCCCAGCCCGCCGTAGTCGTTCACCGCCACGCCCGGGGCGGTGGAGACGAGCTCGGCCACGGTCTTCGCCTCGCCGGCGTAGGTGTCGACCGAGACGACGGTCACCGCCGCGGGCTCGTCGGCGGCGGTGCGCCGCGGGGTGAGCTGCAGCTCCTCGCCGAAGGCGGGGCGGGCCGGGGCCGGCGCGGCGGGCGAGCCAGCCGGG
>DATKAL010000254.1:0-5843 GCA_035498135.1 Anaeromyxobacter sp. | reverse complement strand
CGCCCCCGGTGCAGGCGTAGCCGGCCTCGCCCTCGAGCGCCCCGCCGGGCGGGAGCGGGAAGGTGGCGAGGTGGTCGCAGTCCGGCGTGTAGTAGCCGCTCTTCTCCTGGAAGGGGACGGCCGGGGTGCCGGCCGGGGCGGAGAGGACGGTCAGGGAGAAGTCGATCTGCAGCTTGCCGGAGCCGCCCCACCCGCCCGCCTTCTGGAGCGCGGCGAGGATCGACGCGGAGTCCGGCGAGAGGGGAGCGCCGTCGACGGGCACGTTCCAGGGGTTGGTGGGGGCGGTGAAGATCGGGCCGGTCGGGCTGACCGGCGGAGCGGGGACGGGGGCGGCGGGCAGGCTCGACGGCCCGCCGCAGGCGGCCAGGAGGAGGGCCGGGACGAGCGCGGCGCGCATCGGCTCGCCATGGTAGCGCCGGTGGACCCGGCCCGCGTCCCCCGGGCGGCGCCGGTGTAGCCGGATGTCGGACGGACGGCGCGCGCCGCCTTCGCAACCTCGAGGCCCGAGCGGTGTTGGAGAGGGGACGGTCCCGGAGGGCGCCCCGCCGGCCCTTGAATCCGGGCTCTCTCCGGATCGTCCAGGGCGAGAGCTCGACACGCTCCATCCACCGACCGGAGGTCGCCATGAAGAAGCTCCTCATCGCCGCTGCCGTCCTGCTCCCCGCCCTCGCGCTCGCAGAGCCGCATGGAATGGAAGCCTGGCAGCACAACCACCCCGAGGCCGCCCGCGAGCTCGGCGAGTGGGTTCGCGTCCACCCCGCCGCCGCCCAGCTCTTCTTCACCTGGGACGGCCACCACCCCGAGCGGTGCCGGGAGTTCGTGACCTGGACGATCGAGCACCCGCGCCAGAACATCGACGTCTTCGTGATGGAGCGGCGCGGCTGGCCGGTGTTCGACCAGATCATGGAGCAGCACCGCCCGGCCGCCGAGGCGTTCATGGCCTGGTGCCGCCGTCACCCCCGCGCCGCCGAGGCGCTGGTGAGCCACCCGCGCGGCCTGGAGTGGGCCGGGCACCACCTGTACGCCGCGGACTGGCACATGGAGCACCCGAACCGCTGAGCAACGGGCGCCGGCGGGGCGCACGCTCCGCCCGCGGCCCTGCCCGCCCTGGCGGCGCCGCCACTCCGGCGCGTTAGGATCGCCGCCGGGCGCGCTCCTCCGGAGGGTGGGCCGCCCCGGAGGAGGCGCCGTGCAGCTTGACCTGGCGGGACGAGTGGTGCTGGTGACCGGCGGGAGCAAGGGGATCGGGCTCGCCTGCGCGGAGGCGTTCGCCGCCGAGGGCGCGCGGGTGGCGATCGCCTCGCGCGGCCGGGAGCACCTGGCCGCCGCGGCCGGGCAGCTCGCCGCCCAGGGGCACCAGGTCGCCTGGTTCGTGGCCGACCTCTCGAATGGGCAGGCCGCCGCGGCGCTGGCAGCCGAGGTCGAGGAGCGGCTCGGCCCCATCGACGTCCTCGTCACCTGCGCCGGCGCCGCCCGGCGGCACGCCCCGGAGGCCCTCGACGCCGCCGCCTGGCGCGAGGGGATGGAGACCAAGTACTTCCCCTCCATCCACGCCCTCCAGGCGGTCCTCCCCGGGATGGCCCGGCGCGGGCGCGGGGCGGTGGTGAACGTGGTCGGCCAGGGCGGGAAGATCGCCGCCCCCACCCACCTGACCGGAGGAGCGGCGAACGCCGCCCTGATGCTGGCCTCGGCCGGACTCGCGGCCGCCTACGCGCCGCGCGGCGTCCGGGTGAACGCCATCAACCCGGGGCTCACCCTCACCGCGCGCGCCGACCGCGCCGCCGAGGCGGAGGCGGCGCGCCTGGGGGTGTCGGTCGAGGAGGGCCGGCGCTCGCTCGAGCGGCGCATCCCGCTCGGGCGCTTCGCCCGGCCGGAGGAGATCGCGGCGGTGGCGGTCTTCCTCGCCTCGGACCGCGCCAGCTACGTCACCGGCGCGGTGATCTCGATGGACGGCGGCGCCGCGGCCACGGTGGTCTGAGCGGGCGGACGCGGCGGCGACGCCGCCCTCCCCCGGCCGCGGAGCCGGCGGGACACACGGCGACCGTGTCCGGCTGGCCGATGCGCGGCGCGTCAGCCCATGCTTCCCGAGCTTCCGCGAGGGCACGCGCGGTGCAGGGATCCGCGGAGCGCCGCCTGCGCCGGGCGTATCGCGGGATCGACTTCGAGCGACCTCGCTCCCGTTGACACCCGACCTGGCGCGAAAGAGAGTGGCCTACCCACTTCTGGGGAGGGGACATGGATTCCAGCCAGGCCTCGGGCTCCGCGCCCGGGGAGACGCCGCCCGCGCGCCGAGCGGGCCTGCTCCGCCGCCTGCTCCGGGGGCTCGCCAAGCTGCTCTCCGGGCTCTCGACCTTGCTCGGGAAGCTCTTCGGGACGGTGAGCTGGACGCCTCCCCGCTGGACCGGCCCGGTCGCCACGGCCGGGCTCCGGCTCGCGTCCGGCCTCGGTGGCTTCGCCCGGCGGCACCGGCGGAGCCTCACCCTCCTCTCCGCGGGGCTCGGCGTCCTCCTCGTCGCCGCGGTGGCGGTGGCGCTCTGGCTCGCGAGCCGACCCCGTCCCGTCGAGATCGAGGTCTCGGTGGAGCCGCCCGCGCTCACCGAGCTCGAGGCGGAGCCGCACCCCGCCCCGCTGCGCCTGCGGTTCGACCACTCGACCGCCCGGCTGGAGCGGATCGGGAAGCCGGTCCCGCAGGGCGTCCGGCTCGAGCCCGAGCTCCCCGGCGAGTGGCGGTTCGAGGACGACCGCACGCTCACCTTCCGGCCGGGGCGGGACTGGGGGGTGGGGCAGGACTACCGCGTCCGCCTGGACCGGAAGCTCTTCCCCGAGCACGTCCGCCTGAGGACGTACGAGGTGGAGTTCCGTTCGGCGCCCTTCGAGGCGACCATCCGGCGGGCCGAGTTCTGGCAGGACCCGACCAACCCGCTGCTGAAGCGGGTGGTGGCGACGATCGGGTTCTCCCACGCCGTGGACACGACCGACCTCGCCCGCCGGATCACCCTGCGGGTGCGCGGCCGGGTGGGCGGGTTCATCGGCCTCGGCGCCAAGGGCGAGCCGTTCACGCTCTCCTTCGACAAGCTCAAGGGCGAGGCCTACGTCCAGTCCGAGCCCATCCCGATCCCCGCCGAGGACCAGTGGATGGCGGTCACGGTCGAGGCGGGGGCGCGCGCCGCGCGCGGCGGCCCTCCCATCGCCAGCCCGGTCTCCACCGAGGTCCAGGTCCCGGGCATGTACACCTACTTCCGCGTGTCGACCCTGCGGCTGGCGCTCGTGCCCAACGAGCGCCTCGAGCCGGAGCAGGTCCTGGTGGTCGAGACCACCGCCGGCGTCACCGAGGAGGAGGTCGGGAAGGCGGTCTCGGCGTGGGTGCTCCCCAAGGATCGCCCCGCCTCGCCCGCGCCGCTCCCCCAGCCCGCGGTCAAGGACTACCGCTGGTCCGCCGACGAGGTCGGGGCCGAGCTCCTCGACCAGTCCACCAGGGTGACGCTCGCCCAGATCCCCGCCGACCGCGCCGACGCCACGCTGCACAGCTTCAAGGTCCAGGTCCCGGTGGGCCGGTACCTCTACGTCCGGGTGGCCAAGGGGACGAGGAGCTTCGGCGGGTACGTCCTGGGGCAGGAGGCGGCCACCGCGCTGCGCGTCCAGCCGTTCCCCAAGGAGCTCAAGATCGCGCAGCCCGGCGCCCTCCTCAGCCTGTCCGGGGACAGGAAGATCTCCCTCCTGGCCCGCGACATCGAGGGCATCCGGTTCGAGGTGGCCCGGGTCCTCCCCGGCCAGGTGGCCCACCTCGTGACCCAGTCGCAGGGGAGGTTCGAGGAGCCGGAGTTCGAGAGCTGGCGCTTCGGGCCCGACGACCTGACCGAGCGCTTCGAGGAGAAGCGCCCGCTCCAGAAGCTCGGCGCGGGGAAGGCGCAGTACGCCGCCTTCGACCTCGCCCCGTACCTCGGCGAGGGCGGCGCGCGGCACGGCCTCTTCCTCTTCCGGGTGGAGAGCTGGGACCCGGCCCTCGACCGCGCCACCGGCGCCTCGGACCGCCGGCTCCTCCTGGTGACCGACCTTGGGCTGGTGGTGAAGCACGACGCCGACCGGAGCCACGACGTCTTCGTCCTGAACATCCACGCGGGGACTCCGGCGGCCGGCGTCGCCGTGCAGGTGCTGGGGCGCAACGGCCTCCCGGTGGTCTCGGCGACCACCGACGCGGACGGCCACGCGCGGCTGCCCCGCCTGGACGACTTCCAGCACGAGAAGGCGCCGGTGGCGATCCTCGCCCGGCGCGGCGACGACGTGTCCTTCATCCCCTTCCAGCGGGCCGACCGCCAGCTCGAGGTCTCGCGCTTCGACGTGGGCGGGGTGGTGACGGGCGACCGCGGGGCGCGGCTGGACGGCTATCTGTTCTCCGACCGGGGCCTGTACCGGCCCGGGGACCTCTTCCACGTGGCGGCGGTGGTCAAGGCGCCGGACTGGAAGGCGCCGCTCGCGGGCGTGCCGCTCGAGACGGTGATCACCGACCCCCGGGGGCTGGAGGTGCTGAAGGAGCGCGTCGCCCTGCCCGCGAGCGGCTTCCTCGAGCTCTCCTACAAGACCTCGGAGACCTCTCCCACCGGGCAGTGGGTGACGAGCCTCTACCTCGTGGAGGCGAGCGGCCAGCGCGGGGCCCTGGTCGGCGCGACCCAGGTCCGGGTAGCGGAGTTCCAGCCGGACCGGATGCGGATCACCGCCCACCTCTCCTCCGAGCGCGCCGAGGGCTGGGTGTCGCCCAAGGACCTCACCGGCCGGGTCTCCCTGCAGAACCTGTTCGGCACGCCGGCGGAGGCCCGGAAGGTGGACGCCGAGCTGACCCTCGCGCCGGCTCGCCCCGCCTTCCGCGCCTGGAAGGACTTCGTCTTCAGCGATCCCCTGGAGGCGAAGCGGAGCTTCACCGAGCGGCTCGAGCCCGGGAAGACCGACGCCCACGGCGAGGCGAGCTTCGCCCTCGGGCTGGAGCGGTTCGACCGGGCCACCTACCGCCTCACCTTCACGGCCGAGGGGCACGAGGCCGAGGGCGGGCGGGGTGTCACCGGCGTCGCCTCGGTCCTGGTGTCGCCGCTGCCCTACCTGGTCGGCTACAAGCCGGACGGGGAGCTGCGCTACGTCTCGCGCGGCGCGGAGCGGTCGGTCGAGCTCGTCGCCGTCGGCCCCGACCTCGGGGGCGTGGAGGCGAAGGGGCTGGAGGTGGAGCTGGTCGAGTTGCGCTGGGTGTCGGTCCTCGCCAAGCAGCGCGACGGCGTCTACCGCTACGAGTCGGTCCGCCGCGAGCTCTCCCGCTCGAGGAAGCCGCTCTCCCTCCCCGCCAAGGGCGCGCGCCTCGCGCTCCCCAGCAGCGACCCGGGCGACTTCGTGGCGGTGGTGCGAGGCCCCGACCAGGCCGAGCTCGCCCGGATCCCCTTCAGCGTCGCCGGCGCCGGCAACGTCGCCCGCGCGCTGGAGAAGAACGCCGAGCTCCAGGTCAAGCTGGCCCGGAGCGACTACGCGCCCGGGGAGCAGCTCGAGCTCCAGGTCACCGCGCCCTACACCGGCGCGGGGCTCATCACCATCGAGCGGGACCGGGTGTTCGCCTGGAAGTGGTTCCGCGCCTCCACCACCAGCACCGTCCAGACCATCACCGTCCCCCCCGACCTCGAGGGGAACGGCTACGTGAGCGTGGCCTTCGTGCGCGGCCTCGACTCGCCGGAGATCTTCACCAGCCCGCTCAGCCATGGGGTGGCGCCCTTCTCCGTCTCCCGGGAGAGCCGGACCAACGACGTCGTCCACTCGACGCCCGAGGTGGCCCGCCCCGGCGAGCCCTTCAAGATCCGCTACCACGCCCG
>DATKAL010000253.1:0-6182 GCA_035498135.1 Anaeromyxobacter sp. | reverse complement strand
CCCGGCCGGCTCGACCACCAGCAGGAGCGTGGGCCGGTCCCGCCGCTGCGCCAGGCGCGCGGCGACGCCACGCCAGGGCGCCTCGGCGTGCGCGAGCAGCGGCTCGAGGGCGGTGGCGGCGATGACGGAGAGCGCCCGGATGCGCGCCTGGACCGGCGTCGCGCCGCGGCCGATCACCGCCCCGCCGGCGAGCCGCACCTCGTGGCGGGTCGGGCCGGCGCGGTGGAGCGTGGTGGCGAGGGGGCGCGCGGCCAGGCCGGAGCTCAGGGCGGGGAGGAGGGCGCGCGGGACCTCGACCCCGACGCGCTCGCGCCAGAGGGCTGCGTCGTCGGGCGCCAGCCCCGCGTGGCGGGCGGCGTGGATCGCCCGGGCCGCGGCGAGCCGGAGCCGCCCGGCGAGGGTGACGATCCCCTCCGCCCCGTCGGCCCCGGCCTCGGCGCCCCCGGCGAGCGCCAGGGCGCCGCGGAGCTCCCCGGCCAGCTCCGGCCGGGCCTCCGCCGCCCAGGCCGTGCAGAGGAAGGACGGATCGGCGATCCGCCGGGCCCCCTCGCCACCGCGGGCCAGGCGCGCGGCCACCTCGTGGGGGGCGGGGGCGGGCCGGCCGGAGATCACGGTCAGGGCCAGGGTGGCGATGGCGGTGGGGGCGTCGGCGGCCAGCGAGGCCATCCCGTGCGGTTCGATGGGCCGCCGACCGGTACGCTCCAGGGCCGCCCAGGCGGCGGGTGGGAGCCGCCCGCCGGGGAGCGCCCCCCAGGCCACCAGCCGGTGCCCGAGCCGGGGGTCGCGGCCCAGGTCCTCCGGGTCGGCGACCTCGATGGCCAGCCGGGCGCCGCCGGCGTTGAGCACGGCCTGGGCGGCCGCGGCCCGCTCCTCGACCCAGCGGCGGTCGGGGCCGCGCAGGCCGGGCGCGGTGAGCACCACCACCTGGAGCCGCTCCCCGGCCGGCAGGGCGGCCACCGCCTCGACCAGCGGCGCCGCTCGCTGGGCGCGGTGCGGCGGGGGCAGGTCGAAGGCGCGGGCCAGCCGCGTCCAGCTGCGGCGGTAGGCGAGGCCCGTCACCCCCGGCGCGTCGGTGCGCAGCCCGGGCCGGTCGAAGCTGGCGTGGAGCAGGACGGGGACGAGCCGGGCCGCCCGCGCCGAGCGCGGGTGGGAGAGGCCGGGGAGGAGCCGGATCCGGCGCCGGAGCACGGCGGTGAGCGCCCGCCGGAGGGTGACGGCGTCGGCGGGGTGGCCGGCGGCGGGGGGGCTCAGCGTCCGGAGCTGCACGCGCGCCCCTACAGCTTGTTCACCAGGGTGAGGTTGAAGCTCTGGGCCGTGGCGGTGAGGGAGGCCTGCAGCGCGTACTGCGCCTGCGCGAGGTTGGTGGCCGCGGCGATGGCGTCGACGTCGGCCAGGCCGCTCACCGTCTTGGTGGCGGTGTCGCGCGCCGCCTGGTTCGCGGTGACGGCCGCGTCCAGGGTCGACATGGCGGCGCCCGCCTGCCCGCGGGCGGTGGCGAGCTGCGAGGTGCCCTGCGCCAGCTGGTCGATGGTGGCCTGGACTCCGCTCACGTCGTTGGACTGGAGCGCGGTGGCCAGGGCGCTCAGGGTGGCGAGGATGTCCACCCCGCCGTTCGCCCCCTTGACGGCCACCGCCGCGTTCACGTTGGCGGCCTGGTAGACGCCGGGGGCGATCTCGACCTGGCGAACGCCCTGATCGCCGGCGTAGTTGCCGGCCGCGTCGAAGGGAGGCGCGCCGTCCTGGAAGCCGCCGAGCACGTAGCGGTTCCCGACCTTGGCGTTCAGGCTGGCCACGGCGGAGGCGAGGATCCCCTGGACCTCGCTCGCAGCCGCCGCCCGGTCGGAGGCCGAGTAGGTGCTGGTGGAGAGCTGCACCGCGAGCTGCCGGGCGCGGGAGACGCCGTCCGCCACGGCCGAGAGCGCGCCGTCGGTGGTCTGGAGCTCGTCCGCCGCGCGGCCGGCGGTGGTGGCGATGGTGTCCAGCGTGGAGGCGTTCATCTGCCCGGTGACGATCAGCCCGGCCGCCCCGGGGTCGTCGCCGGGGTGGACGACCCGGGAGCCGGAGGACTCCTGGGCGGTCGCCTGGTCGAGGCGGCTCTTGGCGGCCTGGCCGTTCCGCGAGACCAGGTCGTACAGCATGGCATCGGTCACGCGCATGGTCGCCCCTACGTGAGCTGGAGCAGCGTGTCGAGCATGTCGCTCGACGTCTGGATGACCTTGGCGATCGCCTGATAGGCGGTCTGCGCCTTCTGCATCGCGATCAGCTCGTCGTCGATGGAGACGCCGGAGGTCGACTCCCGCATGGTCGTGAGCTGGCCCGTGAGGGAGGCGTCCTGCTCGGCCGCGGCGGCGATCCCCTGGGCGGCGCTCCCGAAGGCGCTCGTCACCTGGGCGAGCGCCCCGGAGGCGTCGAGCCCGGTCGAGAGGGGCTGCGTGCCGGTGGCCACCATGGAGAGGACGTTCGCGCCGCTCCCCGACTGGTTGGCGGCGGCGGCCGTGGCCAGCAGGCTCGGGTCGGCCGTGAGGGCGGGGTTGACCGCGATCTGGGTGGCCGCGCCGGCCGCGGTGGCGCCCACCGAGAAGAGCGCGTTGCCCGTGGCGTTGGCGGGAGGGAGGCCGAAGCCGGCCTGGTGCACGGCGTTGAGCTGGCCGGCCAGGTCGAAGGCGAGCTGGTCGAGGCCGGCGCCGGCCGTCTTGAGCGCCCCGTCGCGCGCGGAGAGGAGGCCGCCGATCTCGCCGCCCGGCGAGACCGCGCTGGTCGCGCCCCCCACGGAGAGCGTGACGGCGACGTGCCCGCCGTTGGCAGGGTCGGCCGCGGCGGAGAGCGCGTTGGCGGTCGTGCCCACCACCAGCGGGGCCCCGCCCGCCAGGAACACGGAGGCGTCGCCCTGGTTCGTGGTCACCGGGGCGCCGCCCGTCAGCTGGGCGAGCTGGTCCAGGGCGCTCTGCCGCGCGTCCAGGAGGTCGTTGGGCTGCCCCCCGCCGGCGCGGGCCGCCCGGATCTGCCCGTTGAGGCTGGCGACGGTGGAGGCGAGCTGGTTCACCTGGGAGACGTCGGCGGTGATCTTGGCGTCCGCGCCGGTCCGCGCGCTCTCGACCGCCGAGGCGGTGCTGTTGAAGGAGAGCGCCAGGGTCTGCGCCGAGCCCACCGCCGCCTGCCGGAGGCTGGGGTCGGAGGGGTTCTGGGAGAGCTGCCGGAGGGCGTCGTAGAAGCCGGAGAGGGCGTCGCCGATCCCGCCCTGCGCCTGGGGGTCGAGGGCACTCACCGCCTGGAGGGTGGAGGAGGCGGCGCTGGAGCCCGCCGACTGGGCGAAGGCGGCGGGGAGCTGCGCCTCGAGGAAGCGGTCGCGCGCCTGGGTGACCTGGACGAGCGAGGCGCCCTGGCCGAGGTAGACGTCTCCGACCTGATCGGCCGGGAGGTTGGCCTCGATCACCGCCACCTGCCGGGAGTAGCCGGGGGTGTTGGCGTTCTGGACGTTGTTCGAGGCGGTGGCGGCCGCGCCCCGGGCGGCGGCGAGGCTGGAGGCGGCGTTGTTCAGGATCTGGATCAGGTCGGCCATGGGAGACTCCTAGACCTTGCTCCACGCGCCGGCGCGGAGCGCGGTCCCGGTGCGGGCACCGCGGCGGTCGTAGGCGGCCGCCGGCGGCTGGAGCGCGGTGAGGTAGCCCTGGACGCAGGCGAGGGCGCGGCCGGCGAGCATCAGGTTGAGCCGGTCGAGCTCCGCCAGCGCGCCGGCGAGGGCGCGCACGTCGGCGAGCGTCCGCGAGAGCGCGGCCGTCTCCGCCGGGGCCCGCTCCGCCAGCCGGGCCAGGGTGACCTCGGGAGCGCCCAGGGCGCCCGCCGCCCGGGCGAGGGCCTTGGCGAGCCGCTCCTGGAGGTCGGCGACGTGGCCGTTGAAGGCCGCCCGCGCCGCCGCGCCCGCGAAGATCCGGTCGGAGTCGAGGGTCCGCAGCGCCTCCCGCTCGCGCCGCGCCCGCTCCACCTCGGCCTCGAGCGCGCGCCGGAGCGCGACGGCCGTCGTGAGGGTCTCCTCGAGCATCCCGTCCTCGCGCTCCCTACCGGTTCAGCATCGCCTGGAGCTTGGCGGAGAGCTCCGCGTCGTCCAGGATCCGCGCCGCGATCCGCTGGGGATCGGGCTTGAACGCGCCGTTCCGGACGGCGGCCTCGATGGCCTCGAGGCGCACCGTACGGTCGCTACCTGCCGCGATCTGGGCCGCCGCCGTGGCGGCCTCGAGCGTGGCCTTGGAGTCGGTCGACACCTTGTCCGAGGTCGAGGGTGCGCGATCGGCGTCCCGGGTCGTCTTCGACCCGGTTGGCGTCTTCGCGTCCAAGCCGCGGATTTGACTGGCGTCCGTGACCTTCATGGAAACCTCCTTGGTCAGGGTCCGCTCCTGGACACGTCGTCGGCACGCTGCGCGTAAACCTTAAGGACCCTCGCCGGATCGACCGGGCGCCCACCCATCCGCACCTCGAAGTGCAGGTGGGGGCCGGTCGATCGGCCGGTGCTCCCGACCGTGGCGATGGGCTGGCCCGCCTCGACCCGATCCCCGGGGTGGACGAGGAGGTCGGCGGCGTGGCCGTAGAGGGTGACCAGGCCGTGGCCGTGGTCGATCTCGACCGCGTTCCCGTATCCGCCGCGCTCGCCCGCCGCCCGGACCACGCCCGCGGCCGAGGCGCGGATGGGGGTGCCCTCGGGCGCGCCCACGTCCACGCCGTCGTGCTCCGCCCGGGCGCCGGTGAAGGGATCGGTGCGCTCGCCGAAGGGGCTGGTGACGGTCCCGGCCAGCGGCGCGTTCCCGGGGCCGAGGCGCGGCAGGCGAGGGGTGACCGCCAGGGCCGGGCCGCCGCCGGGGGCCGGCGCGGGCGCCGCCCCGCCGCCGAGCGAGCGCTCGAGCTGGTCGGCCAGCCCGATGCCGCCGCCCTTGGCCACGGCGTCGGCGAGCGTCTCCACGAACAGGTCGGCCCGGACGCCCGAGCCGGCGGTCTCGCTCCCGTGGAAGGCGCCGCTCGCCTGGAGGACCTGGCGGAGCAGCAGCGACTCCAGCGAGCGGGCCGCCTCGTGCAGGCGGGGGTCGGCGCCCTCCGCCGGGCCGGGGGGGGTCAGGGTCACTCGAGGACCTCGAGGTCGGCGTCGAGGGCGCCGGCCGCCTTGATCGCCTCCAGCACCGCGATGAGGTCGCGGGGCGTGACGCCGAGGAGGTTGAGCGCCTTGGCGAGGTCCTCGACCGTGGCCGCCGCCGGCAGGGCGACGGCGCCCACGCCCAGCTCGCTGGCCGCGGTCTGGTCGTTGCTGCCCACCACGGTCCGGCCGCGCCGGGCGTAGGGCAGGGGCTGCGAGACGGTCTGCTCCCGCTGGATCCGCACCTGGAGTCCGCCGTGGGCGACCGCCACCGGCCGGAGCCGGACGCCCTCGCCCGCCACCAGCGTCCCGGTCCGCTCGGAGATCACCACCCGCGCCCGCTGGTCGGCCTCCACCTCCAGCCCCTCGACCTCGGAGAGGAAGCCGACCGGGTCGGTCTTGCGGGCCTCGGGCGGGGTGAGCTCGATCGCCGCCGCGTCGATCGCCTTGGCGGTGCCGCTGCCCAGCTTGGCGTTCACCGCCGCCGCCAGCCGGCTGGCGGTGGTGAGGTCGGGGCGCCGGAGGGCGAGGGTCATGGTCCCGGCGGGGAGCTGGAAGTCCACCGAGCGCTCCACCGTGGCGCCGCCCGGGACGCGGCCGGAGGTGGGGGTGTTCTTGGTCACCGCCGCGTTCATGGTCCCGGCGGCGTAGCCGGCCACCTGGACCGGCCCCTGGGCGACCCCGTAGACGCGCCCGTCGCCCCCGGCGAGCGGGGTGACGAGGAGGACGCCTCCGGTGATCGCCCGGGCGTCGCCCATCGAGGCCACCGCCACGTCGATGCGGGTGCCGGGCCGGGCGAACGGGGGGAGCCTGGCGGTGACCATCACCGCCGCCACGTTGCGGGAGCGAATGTCCTTGGGGTCGATCCGGATCCCGAGCCGGCCCAGCATGCCGGCCACCGACTGCGAGGTGGAGAGGACGCGCTCGGTGTCGCCGGTCCCGGCGAGCCCCACCACCAGGCCGTAGCCGTAGAGGGCGTTCTCGCGGATCCCGACCACGTCGGCGATCTCCTTCACGCGGGAGGCGCGCGCCGGGGCGGGGAGGGCGAGGAGGGCGAGGGCGA
>DATKAL010000252.1:0-6834 GCA_035498135.1 Anaeromyxobacter sp. | reverse complement strand
GAGGGGCTGGCGCTCCTCGGCGGCGATCCCGCCCTGGCGGCGGTGGCCGAGGCCCTGGGGGACGAGGCCGATCCGGTCCGGGACGCGGCGGCCGAGGGGCTCGCCGGCCTCGGGCCGCGCGGCGTTCCCGCCCTGGCGCGGGCGGTGGAGCGCTCGGCCGGTGTCGGGGCCTCCTGGCGCGTCACCCTCGCCCGGGCGCTGGGGGAGGGAGGGGGGGAGGACGCCGTGCCCGCGCTGACCTCGCTCCTCGATGGGCCCTCGGGGCCCGCCGCCGCCGCGGCCCTGGGCAAGATTGGCGCGCCCGCGGCGGTGGGCCCCCTGGTCGCCTGGCTCGGCAACCCGTCCGCCACCGGGCGGGTCGAGGCGATCGAGGCGCTCGCCCAGCTGGCGGCCAGGGAGAGCGCCCCGGCGATCACCGCGCAGCTGACGAGCGACCGCCCCGAGATCCGCGGCGCGGCCGCGCGCGCCCTGGGCCGCCTCCGCTGGGAGGCGGCCTCCGGGCGTCTCGAGGCGCTCCGGAGCGACTACTGCGGGCGCGTTCGCCGGGCGGCGGTGGAGGCGCTCGCGAAGCTGCCCACCGGCGCCCCCCGGCCACACCCCTGACCGCCGCGGCGCCCCGGGCTCAGGCCGCGGTCGCCGCCGCCGGAGGAGCGGGCGTGGTGGGGAGGACGGGCGGCGCGGTCTGGCCGAACCGGGTCCGGAGCACGGCCCCGAAGGTGATCAGCCAGGCCGCGATCGCCGCCATGAAGCCGAGGACCGGGATCTCGGTGGCGAGCACGTAGAGGGCGATGCCCACCGCCAGCTGGAGCGTGGCGGTGCGGCGCTGCGAGGGGAGCGGCACGGAGCGCCCGACGTGGAAGGCGAGGGCGGTCACCCCCAGGAGGCCCCCGCCCACGATCCCGAGGATCTGGACGGCCACCAGCGGGATCCCGATCACCGTCACCACCAGGAGCACCGCCAGGACCGGCATCGCCAGGGTGCCGAGCAGGCCGGCGAAGACCGACTTCCAGGGGCGCGCCACCATCGAGGCGGCCACGGCGTCGACCCGGGCGGGGAAGAGCGCCAGCACCAGCAGCCCGAGCACGAAGAGCACCGCGAACTTCACCAGCGCCGTGAGGACGGTGAGGATCGGCGACGATCGACGACCGCCCAGCGCGTGGGTGCCCATCCCCACCAGGCTGGTGATGCCGGGGACGGAGATCGACTGGCTCGAGCCGACGTCGGCGTCGGGATCGATGCGCACGTGGCCGCCCACGCTCACCACCTCGTCGGACACGGTGGCGCCCGGCCCCACCTCCACGTCCCCGCCGACCGCCACCACCTGGCGGGCGCTCGCCCCGGCGTCGAGCTTCACGCCGCCGAGCACCGCCACCACGTCCCGCGCCCCGGCCCCGCTCTCGAGGTGCGCCGAGCCCGCCACGACCGAGCAGTCGCGGCTCTGCGAGCCGGATCGCATCACCAGATCGCCCCGGATCACGTTCACGTCCCGGACCGACTCGCCGGGGGCGATGGTCAGGTCGCCGCCGGTGGTGTGCCGATCTCGGGAGCTGCCGTGGCGCCCCGCGTCCCGGGTGGCGCGCTCGGCGTCGCGGGTGGCCCGCTCGGCGCCGCGGGTGGCCCGCTGCTCGTCGCGCTCCGCCTGGCGCTCCGCCTTGCGCATCTCCCGCTCGGCCATGCGCATCGCCTGCTCCGCCAGGTTCCCGGGACGGAGCCCGCCGCCCGGCGCCTCGTCCCCGTGGACCACCACCACCTCGCCCTCCCGGCGGGCGGTGAGGTCCGCCTGGGCGAGGACCGCCCGGAGGGCCTCCTCCACCGGGACGTCCTTGAAGTGGGCGGAGACCGTGCCGTTGGCGCCCGGCGGGAGGACGATCGAGAGCCCCGCCGCCTGGGCGATCTGGCGGAGGGCGTCGTCCACCGGCGTCGCCTTGAAGTCGCCGCTGAAGCGCTTCCCCGTGGGGCGATCGAAGCCGCTCAGGGTCGGGGTCGGCGGCTCGGTGCCAGGCGGCGCCCGGACCGCGTCCACCACCACCGCGGTCCCGGTCCGCGTGGCGGCGAGCCCGGTCCCGGAGAGCGCCATCCGGAGCGCGTCCTCGACCGGCACGCCCTTCAGCTTGAGGACGATCTGCCGCCCGCCGGCCAGGCCCGTGTGCAGGACCAGGTTCCAGCCCGCCGCCTCGGCGATCTCCTGGAGCGCCTCGTTGACCGTGTAGGAGTCGTCGAGGGTGACCTGCTTGCCGGAGGGCTGGGCAGGCCATTCCCCGCGGAGCGCGGCCTCGCCGCCGGCCGGCGCCGGAGGGGGGGGCGGCGGGACGGGGCGGACCGCGCGCGGCGCCGGCGGCGCGGGCGGCGCGGGCGGGGCCGGCGGCTGGGGTGCGAGGAGGGCGAGCGCGGTGAGGAGGGGGACGAGCATGGGGGCTCCGGATCAGGCGATCTCGGTCCTCGGGCCGGACATGAGGCGGGAGAGGGCGAAGAGGATCGGCAGGGTGGCCAGGGCGCTCGCCAGGGCGAGCGGGAGGCGGATGGCCGAGACGATCGGGGTGGCGATGTGGGCCCCGACCTGCAGCGCCCGGGCGGCGCTGCCGGCGTCGAGGGCGGCCCGGCCGAACACCGGGGCGAGGACGCCCGCGCCGGCGAGGACGGCCACGCCCGCGATCGCCGCCAGCACCACGGCCACGATGGCGAAGGCGTGGCGCCGTTCGCGCGCCGCGACCCGCTCCTCCCCCGCGATCCGGTCCAGGACCCCGCGGGTGAAGTCGGCCGCCAGCTCGGGGACCTCGAGGTCGCCGAGGGCCTCGCCCAGGACGCGGTAAGAGAAGACCAGCGCCTCGCACTCCGGGCAGCTCCGGGCGTGCCCCTCGACCTCGCGCCCCTCCTCCGGGAGGAGGGCGCCGTCCACGAGCCGCTGCGCCTGGGCGTCGGTGAGGTGACCGGTGAAGGTGGTCATGGCGTCATCTCCTGACCGGAGGCGGCGAGCGAGGAGCGGAGCCGCGCGCGGGCGCGGTGCAGCCAGGTCATGACCGTCCCGATGGGCACGTCCATGGCCTGGGCGATCTCCTTGTACGACAGGTGCTCGGCGTGGAAGAGGTGGACCACCTCGCGGTAGTTCGCGGGGAGCTCCGACACCGCCTGCTCCAGCGCGCCCAGGAGCTCACGCCGCTCCAGGGCGGCGTCCCCGCCGCGCGCCTCGGGATCGGGGAGTTCGCGGGGCGACCCCTCGCGCGGATCGGCGTCCAGCTCGACCTGCTGGACCTCGGGGAGCCGGCGGCGGAGGACGTCCAGGCAGTGGTTCCGGGCGATGCGCAGCACCCAGGGGGCGAAGGGCTGTCCGGGGTCGTAGGTGTGGAGGGCGGCATAGGCGCGGGCGAAGGCCTCCTGGGCCGCGTCCCGGGCCTCCTCGTGGTCGCGCAGGAGCCGGACGCAGAGGCCGAAGACGGTGCGCTTGTGGGCGTCCACCAGCCGCCCGAAGGCCTGCCGATCCCCGCGTGCGGCCGCCCGCGCCCATGCGGTCTCGCCGGTGAGGGGGGGACCCAACGAGCGCTCCTCCATTCCCAGCGAGAGCGCGATTCCTACATCGACGAGCGCCATGGCCGCAACCATGCGGATTCTACGGGGAACCGGGCGCGGTATTTCGCCGGGAGGGCCCGTGCGGCCCGCGGTGCGTGCCCCGCCGGGCCCCGTCGGAATCCGCTCTGTAAACGATGGCTTGAGCGACCCCCGTGCGGGGGTCGAGCGCCCGACCGGGCTAGACGAGGCCGAGGCGGCGCTCGAGGAGCAGGAGGGCCAGCCCGGCCGTGAGCGTGGCCAGGGTCACCACCCCGCCGATCCGCAGGAAGCGCCAGAAGGAGATCCGCGCCCGCGAGCCCGCCAGCTCGAGCACGATCAGGTTCGCCACCGAGCCCAGCACGGTGAGGTTCCCGGCCAGGGTGGCGGCGAGCGCGGTCGCGAGCCAGAGCAGCCGGGGCTCGGCGAGCCGCGGGATCCACTCGCCCGCCAGGATCACGAAGGGCACGTTGGAGACCAGCTGCGACCCGACCACGGAGAAGGCCCCGAACGCCAACGCCTGCCGCTCCGGCGACGTGCCCAGGGCGGGCGCCACCGCCTGGTACATTCGCTCGGTCACGCCGGCCTGGCCGATGCCGGCCACCACCACGAAGAGCCCGGCGAAGAAGACCAGCAGCGGCCAGTCCACCTTCTGAAGCGCCTCCCGGGGAGCCCGCCCCGCGACCGCCATGCAGAGGGCGCCCGCGAAGAGGGCGGTCCAGGCGAGCTCGAACCCGAGCAGGAACCCGACCACCGCCAGGGCCAGCGCGCCGACGGACTTGGCGAGGAGCCGCCCGTCCATCGGCGGGGCGCCCGCCGGCACCGCGGCGATGGGCGCCCCGGCGAGCTGGCGTCGGAAGACCAGGTGGAGGATGGCGGCCACCAGCGCGAGCGAGAGGAGCGCCGGCGCGGCGAGCGCGGCGGCGAAGCGAGCGTAGGAGATCCCGGACAGGGTCCCGACGATCATGTTCTGCGGGTTGCCGGTGAGGGTGGCGACGCTCCCCGCGTTCGAGCCGAAGCAGACGGCGAGCAGGTAGGGCAGGGGCGGCAGCTCGCCGTCGTCGATGATCCGCAGCACGAGGGGCGTCACCATCAGGCAGACGGTGTCGTTGACGAGCAGCGCCGAGAGCCCGCCGGCGGTGAACACCAGGGCCCAGAGGAGCGTCCGCGGGGACGAGACCACCCGCAGCACCCGCCAGCTGGCCCAGCGGAAGAAGCCGGCCTCGCCCAGGTACGCGGTCAGGATCATCATGCCGAGGAGGAGCCCGAGGGTGTCGCCGTTGATCGCCCGCCCGGCCTGGGCCGGGGTGAGCACGCGGGCGGCGACCATGAGCACGGCCCCGAGCAGCGCCGCGGCCGGCCGGTCGACGGACAGCAGCGGAACCCGGCCGGCGGCCACCGCCAGGTAGGTGAGCAGGAACAGGAGGACCGCGACGGCCATGGACGGCCTTGTAGCACGCGCGGCTGCCCCATCCGGGGCTCGTGGGCGGGCAACCCCGGCTCGCGCTTAACGGTCCGGGGCGCGCGCACTAGATTGGCGCGGTGCCTTCCGAGCGGATCGACCTGGACGGGAGCAGCGGCGAGGGCGGCGGACAGATCCTCCGGACGGCCCTCTCGCTCTCCGCCATCACCGGCAAGCCCTTCAGCATCGTCCGCATCCGCGAGAACCGGCTCAAGCCGGGCCTGCGGCCCCAGCACCGCGAGGCGGCCCGGGCGATGGCCCGCATCGTCGACGCCGAGCTGAGCGGCGACCAGGTGGGCTCCACGCGCCTCGCCTTCCGCCCGCGCCGGGCCGCCCGGCCGGGCGAGTGGTCGTTCGACATCGGCACCGCCGGCTCCACGCCGCTCCTGTTCCAGACGGTCCTCTGGCCGCTCGCGCTGGCCGGCGGCCCCTCGACGGTGACCCTCCGGGGCGGCACCCACCAGGACCACGCCCCCAGCTTCCACTACCTGGCGCTGGTCTTCGCCCCGGCCGTGGCCCGGCTCGGCTTCCGCTTCGGGTGCGAGCTCGCCCAGGCGGGCTTCTACCCGGAGGGCGGCGGGGAGCTCGCGGCGCGCGTCGAGCCGGCGCACGCCATGCCGCCCGTGGACCTCCGCAGCCGCGGGACGCTCCAGGAGGTCGAGGTGGTGTCGATGGTGGGCGGCCTCCCCTACGAGGTGGCGGAGCGCCAGGCGACCCGCGCGCTCCGCGGGCTCCGCGAGATCGGCATCTCCGCCGAGGCCGAGCGCGTCCCGGTGCCGGCCCGCGCCTCCCGGGGCGCGCACGTGCTCATCGTCTCGACGTTCGAGCGGACCCGGGCGGGCCACGGGGCGGTGAGCGCCCCCGACCGCTCCCCCGAGCAGGTGGCGGAGGAGGCGGTGGCCGGCTTCCGCGCGTACCTGTCCGGCGGCGCGGCCGTGGATCGGCACCTCGGAGACCAGATCGTGATCCCGGCCGCGCTCCTGGCGGCGCGGATCGTCCCCCCCGCGCCGGGCGTCGTCCCCAGCACCCGCTTCACGGTGAGCGCGGTGACCCGCCACCTGCTTACCAACGCCGAGGTGATCCGCCGGTTCCTCGACGTCGACATCACCGTGAGCGGGCGCGAGGAGGAGG
Source organism: Anaeromyxobacter sp. (assembly GCA_035498135.1). Taxonomy (GTDB): domain Bacteria; phylum Myxococcota; class Myxococcia; order Myxococcales; family Anaeromyxobacteraceae; genus Anaeromyxobacter. The sequence goes on along the minus strand of DATKAL010000252.1, from coordinate 701 downwards.
AGGGGGAGGTGCGGGTCCAGCCCGCCGGGGAAGGCGCGCGGCCGGCCGGCTGACCGCGAGCCCGGTCCCTGGCGCGCCGGGGGCCGATGGTGTAAGCGAGCCCCGTGCCCCGCCTGCTGCTCGCCGCCCTCGCCCTGGCGCTCGGCTGCGCCGCCGGGAGCCCGCGCGGCTACCCGCCCATCCCCCGGGGGGACGACGACGCGGCCGCCCGCGCCGTCCTGGGGCGCTTCGCCGGGGCGGTCCAGGCCGGGCGCTGGGACGAGGCGCACGCCCTGCTGACCGCGCGCTGGCGGGACGCCTACACCGCCTCGCGGCTGGCCGCGGACTACCGGGGCGCCGGGCCGGTGGCGAGCGATGCGGCCGGGCGCGTGGCGGCGCTGCTGGCCGCGGGGGCGCCCCTCACCCGGGACCGCGACCGGGTGACGCTCCCCGCCGGGCCGGGGCTGGCGGCCGTCCTGCTCCTCGAGGAAGGCAGCTGGCGGGTCGATCGCCTGGAGTGAACCCGCTCCCCGATTGAGAACCCCCCGGCGCCCCGCTATAAAGGCCGCCAGATGCCGCTCGACAACGCCGCCGCGCTCGAAGCCCTGAAGAAGGTCATGGATCCCGAGCTCCGCCGGGACCTGGTCTCCCTCGGGATGATCAAGGACCTCGCCGTCGACGGGGAGGTCGTCCGCCTCAAGGTGGAGCTCACCACGCCCGCC
>DATKAL010000251.1:0-11848 GCA_035498135.1 Anaeromyxobacter sp. | reverse complement strand
GACCGGCCCCACCGGCCCCACCGGCCCCACCGGTCCCACCGGTCCCTCGGGAGCGGCGGGCCCCGCCGGCCCGAAGGGCTCGAGCGGCTGCAGCAGCGTGGGCGGCGGCAGCTCCTCGCTCCCGCTGGTCGGCCTCGGCCTGCTCCTCTGGCGGCGCCGCCGGAGCGTGAAGGTCGCCTAGCCCGGAGCGCTCCGCCCGCCCCGGAACCTCACCCGAGGCCCCTCCGGTCACGCCGGAGGGGCCTCGTCGTCTCCGGACCCCGGAGGGCGGGTCGCGGGGGGCACGGCCGCCGCCCGGGGATCGCGGCGGCCGGCGGCGTCCCGCGCGAGGGCCTCCTGGCGCCGCCAGGGCCCCCGGGCATGGCCGGCCGAGGCCAGCCGCTCGAGGAGCGCCGCGGTCTCGGGATCGACCCGCCCGGGCGGGGCCGCGGCCCACGGCGTTCCCGGGAGCGGCATGAAGGCGTGGGCCTGGACGCGCGCGCCCGCCGCCGCGAGCTCCCGGAGCAGCCGCCGGGTGGCCACCCGATCCTCCTCGGTCTCCCCGGGCATCCCGAACACGAGGTCGACGCCGGGGAGGAGCCCCGCCTCGACCGCGAGCGCCACCGCGCGCCGCACCTCCTCCACCCCGTGCCCTCGCCCGAGCTCGGCGAGGAGCCGCTCCGAGCCGGACTGGGCCCCGATCACCACCGTCCGGTTGTCGCAGTACCGGCGCAAGAGGGCGAGGGCGCGGGCCGAGACGTGCTCGGGGCGGAGCTCGGAGGGGAAGCTCCCGAAGAAGAGCCGCCGCTCCGGTCCCGCCGCCTCCCGCGCCGCCGCCAGGAGGGCCTCGATCGCGTCCAGGTCGCACCCGGCGCCGGGCGAGCCCCAGGAGAGCGCCGAGGGAGTGAGGAACCGGATGTCCCGGGCCGCGATCTCCGCCTGGAAGCGGACCCAGCGGCGCACGCCCTCGAGCGACCGGTGGCGGAAGCGGGCGCGGAAGAGGAACGGGGTCTGGCAGAAGCGGCAGGCCCAGGCGCAGCCGCGGGTGATCTCGATCGGCCCGATGCGGCGCGCCCCGGGGGCACAGGGCGGGAACGCCTCGAGGTCCACCGGGGCGGCGCGGCCGCTCGTCCGCAGGGCGCCCCCCTCGAGCCAGGCGAGCCCCGGCACGGCCCGCGGCTCCTCACCCCGCGCCACGCTGGCGAGCAGCGCGGGGAGGGTCTCCTCCCCCTCCCCGAGGGCGGCGAGGTCGAAGCCGGCCCGGAGCGTCGCGAGCGGATCCCCGCTGGCGTGCGGGCCCCCGGCCACGTGCAGCACCGGGAGCCCGGGCGTCGCGGCCCGGACCCGGGCCAGCTCCGCAGTCACCTCGGGAAAGCTGGCGGTGAAGAACGACCAGGCCACCACCGCCGGGCCGGGGGCCCCCTGGAGCGCGGCCGCCACCCCGCCCTCCCCCTCGGCCGCGATCGCCGCGAGCCGGGCGGTGGCGGGCGTCGCCTCCACCGCCCCGAGCAGCACGTTCAGGCCGAAGCGGGCGGTCCTCCGGTAGTGCAGGACGAGCGTGGCGCCCACGCCCCCACCCTGCCCGATGCGGTCGGGCCGGCGCAACCGGGGGCCCCCCTGCCCGCCGCGGGCTCGCCGAGGAAGGGCTGGCCAGTCCCACGGCCACGGCTGGGTGGCTCACCATCCGGGCGCGCCGCGCACCCGTGTTCCGGCGCGCACGCCGCGTGGCCTCGGAGACACGGCGGCGCCGGAATCCCCGTGGTTCCGGGCACGGCACGGGCGGCACGCCGATTGCTCATCCCTCGGACATGCGCCCGAACCTGCCCCGGAAGCCCGCCGATCGCCCTCGCGCCCGGGACGCGGCCCTCCCGTCGGAGGGGCTGCGCCTCGCCGGCGCCTGCGCCGCCCTGCTCGCCGCCGTGCTGCTGGTGGCGGGCGGCCTGCTCTGGCGCGAGGACGCGCGCGCCCGGCACCTCCCCGGCGCCGGGGTGGCGCGGGTGCTGCGCTAGCCTGCTAGACCCCGCCCTCCGGCCGCGCCAGGCCCGCGCCGCTCCGGCGCGTCACCGCGACCATCGCCACCAGGACCCCGATCCCGGCGGCGGTGAGGCCCACGTCGGCGAGCAGGGTCCCGCGCACGCCCAGGCCGCCGAGCTCGCTCCCCAGGCCGTCCAGGAAGGTGACGTAGCTCGAGGCCACGTTCGAGACCGCGATGAAGGCGGTGTACTTCGTGGCCGCACCGGGCGAGTGGCCCACCATCTCGAGGATCAGGGCGGCCAGCGAGGCGAAGGCGATCCCGTTGGCGAAGTTGTAGGCCAGGGTGCCCCACACGTAGGTGACCTGCGTGAGGGGAGCGAGGAGCATCGCCAGGGCCGAGAGGGCGGTGATGCCGCCCGCCAGGGCGTAGGCGAGGCGCCGGTTCATCCGGTCGGCGAGGTACCCCCCGGCCACCGCCCCGAGCGCCCCGGCGATCCCGCCCAGGATCCCGTTCACCACCGCCACCGCGTCCTCGGAGGCGCGGTAGTCCACGCCCATGGCGGAGAAGAGGTTGGTGAGCGCGCCCGCCCCCACCGGCATCAGGCAGATGACGAGGCCGGTCCAGCCGTCCCGCGAGATCACCGTGCGCCACAGGTCGGCCCCGATCTCCTTCAGCCGGTGGAGGGCCGCCGCGCCCGCGGCGGTCGCCTCGCGGACCCGCTTCGGCTCGTGGATGGCGAGGCTGACCAGGGCGGACAGGAGCACCACGGCGGCCAGGAGCAGGCCGGCGGTGCGCACGGAGGTGGCGCTCGCGATCTTGATGCCCAGGGCCCCCAGGATCCCGGTCATCCCCACGTTCCCGGCCATCCGCCAGCCGCCCGCCTTCCCCTGGTCCTCGAGGCGGGTGGTGGCCGCCATCAGGCCGTCGGCGGCGGCCGCGGCCGTGGTCCCGAACACGTTGCAGGCGGTGGTGAGGACCGCAAACGTCGCCAGGTGCCGGGAGAGGTCCTCGAGCAGGGCCAGGGCGCAGAGCGTCGCGGCCGTGAGCACGGTCATCCCGACGAACCAGGTCTTGCGCCGCCAGACGAGGTCGATGAGCGGGGCCCAGAGGACCTTGAGGCCGTGCGGGGAGAGGGTCGAGCCGGAGAGCGCCCCGATCACGGTCAGGGAGACCCCCTCCCGCGCCAGCCAGTAGGGCGCGGTGATCGACGCGTAGCCCACCGCCGCGGCGAACGGGATGATGGTGACGGCGAAGACGGCGGGGCGAGTCGGGCGCAGGGGGTCGGACATGGGCGGCGGCGCAGTCTACACCGCTCGCCCCGCCAGCCACCGGCCGATCGGCGCCTGCGTGCGATCGCGGAGGTCGACCTCCTGGCGCAGCCGCTCCAGGGTCTGGGCGATGGCCTGCCGGGCCTCCTCGACCGGATGGCCGGCGAGGAAGGCCTCCGCCTCCTCGAGGTGGCGCCGCTCCACCAGCGCCCCCATCGCCTCCACCACCCTCCGGAGCAGCATCGGAGCGGCCCCCACCCGCGCGAGGAGCGCGGGCCACTCCGCCCGCAGCCGGGCCCAGAACGGATCCCGGGCGGTGCGATTGGCGAGGAGCGCGGCCACGAAGGAGGCCACGTCCTGGAGCGGCACCTCGGCGGAGAGCCCGAGCGCGATCCCGCGCGCCGCCAGCCCCGGGTCCTCGAAGGAGGCGAGGGCGAGCAGGTAGCGCCGGCGGAAGGCCGGGTCGGCCTCGGCCTGGAAGAGGGCCCGGAAGCGCTCGAAACGGGCCTCGTCCCCACCCCGGGCCATCGCGGTCACGGCGGCGTCGTGCAGGTTCGGCTCGAGCGCCCCGCGATCCCCGGCCAGCCAGCGGTCGAGGCGGGCGCGGGCCTCGGCCAGCGCCGCCGGGTCCCGGCCCACCAGCCCCGCCCCCCGCAGCGCCGCCGCCCGCCGCAGCCGGACGCCGTCCGGCTCGCCGGGCGCCGCGTCCCAGCCGGTCGAGCGGAGCTGCGGCCCGAGGAGGCGTGCCACGAAGGCCTGGAAGGCGGGGCGGTCCGCGTCGGAGACCAGGCGGTGCTCGACGGTGGCCAGCCGGGCCACGAGCTCGTCCAGGACCGCGTGGTCCTCCTCTCCCCCGAGCGCGGCGCAGAGGTCGAGGAAGCTCCCGATGCCCCGCTCGCCGGCGCGCACCAGCGCCCACTCGTCGGAGAGGAGCGCGATCTGCTCCGCCGGGGCGAGGGCGCCGAGGTTCCGGACCAGGGCGGCCAGGCCGGCGGCGTCGTAGGCCACCCGGTAGAACCCGGTCGCGCCGGCGTTGGCGCAGAGGAACTCCGGCTCTCCCCCTCCCGGGAGCGTCACCTCGACCGAGGCGCTCGAGAGGAGGACCCGGTGCTCGGCGGTCCGCCCGCCCTGGCCGAAGCGGAGGACCAGGGGGACGGGCCAGGAGGCCGACGGATCCGCGCCCGCCGCCGGGTCGGAGAGGAAGCGGGACTGGGCGAGCCGCACCGTGGAGCCGCGCCGCTCCACGCGCACCAGCGGGAACCCCGGGCGCCCGATCCAGGCGTTGGCGAGCTCCACCACCGGCTCGCGCGAGGCCTCGGCCAGCGCGCCCCAGAGGTCGTCGGCGACCGCGTTCCCCCGGGCGTGGCGGCGCATGTAGAGCCGGATCCCCTCCCGGAACGGCCCCTCCCCCAGGTAGCCCTCGATCATCCGGAGGACCGCCCCGCCCTTCTCGTAGGTGATGAGGTCGAAGGCCTCCCCCGCCTCCGCCACGCTCCGGACCTCGGCGCGGATGGGGTGGGTGGAGCGCAGGGCGTCGAGCTGCAGCGCCATGGCCTTGCCCTGATCGAACTCCAGCCAGACCCGCCAGCCCGGGTTCCAGGGATCGACGATCTTGAAGGCCATCCAGGTGGCGAAGGCCTCGTTCAGCCACAGGTCGTCCCACCAGGTCATGGTCACCCAGTTGCCGAACCACTGGTGGGCGAGCTCGTGGGTGACCACCTCCGCCACGCGCTTCTTCTGCGCCAGCGAGGCGGTGGCCGGGTCGAGGAGGAGGGCCACCTCCCGGTAGGTGATCAGCCCGGCGTTCTCCATCGCCCCCGCCTCGAACTCGGGGAGGCCGACCTGGTCGAGCTTGCCGAAGGCGTAGGGCACGCCGAAGTAGTCCTCGAGCCGCGGCAGCACCTCCACCGCCACCTCCTGCCCGAAGCCGGTGAGGGGGAGCTTCCCGGGCGCGGCCCAGGTCCGGACCGGGACCCGGCGCGCCGAGGCGACGGGCGAGCCCTCGACCCGCCCGACCACCAGCGCCACCAGGTAGGTGGGGAGCGGGGGCGTCCGGGAGAAGACCACCCGCCGGCGCGCCCCGAGGTCGTACTCCTCGACCGGGGTCCCGTTGGAGAGCACCGCCGCGCCCCGGGGCGCCTCCACCGCGAGCCGCCAGGGCGCCTTGAAGCCGGGCTCGTCGAGGCAGGGGAAGACGCGGCGGGCGTCGGCCGCCTCGAACTGGGTGGCGGCGAGCCCCTCGCCCGCCCGATAGAGCCCGCGCAGCCCCGCCGTCATCGCCCCGGCGAACTCGAGCTCGACGGCGGCCGGGCCGGCGGGGAGCGGAGCGGCGAGGCGCAGCACCACCGTCTCGCTGGCGGCGGCCACCCGCACCTCGGCCTGCTGCTCCGGGCCGTCGCCCACGCGCGCCGCCGCCCGGACGATCTGGAGCTCGGCGGCGTGGAGCACGAGCTCGCTGGCGGGGACCGCGAGGGTGAGCTCGATCCGGATCCGCCCCGAGAACCGGCCCGCCTCGAGGTCGACGCCGAGCTCGGCGTCGTAGGCGTCCGGGCGAACCTCCAGGGGAAGGCGGAAGTGCTTGTCGTCGGTGGGGTGGCTCATCGGCGCTCCGGTGGGCTCGGTCGGGCGTGAAGGATGCGACGCGTCCGGGGGGCGGGGCAACGCGAAGTTGCGCCCGGCCCGGGAGGGCACCCCATCCTCGGCCTTGACCGGGCGCCGCCCGGGCCCGCACGGTGCCGTCATGAGGGCCATGGTCCTCGTCCGCCCGGGCGCGCCGCTCACGGCCGCCGACCCGCCGCTCCCCGTCCCCGGCCCGGGCGAGCTGCGGCTCCGGGTGGCGGCCTGCGGCGTGTGCCGGACCGACCTGCACGTCGCCGACGGCGAGCTGCCCGGCCCGAAGCTGCCGCTCGTCCTCGGGCACGAGATCGTGGGGCGGGTGGAGGCCGTCGGCCCGGGCGCGGCGCGGTTCCGGATCGGCGACCGGGTCGGGGTCCCCTGGCTGGGCTGGACCTGCGGAGCCTGCCGGTACTGCGCCAGCGGCCGCGAGAACCTCTGCGAGCGGGCGCGGTTCACCGGCCACGGCCGCGACGGCGGCTACGCCGAGGCGGCGATCGCCGACGAGCGCTTCACCTTCGCCCTCCCCGAGGGCTACGCCGACGCCGAGGCCGCCCCGCTCCTCTGCGCCGGGCTCATCGGCCACCGCGCCTGGGCTCCGGTCCACGCCGCCTCGCCCCTCGGCCTCTACGGGTTCGGGGCCGCCGCCCACCTCGTCGCCCAGCTCGCCCTCCACGCCGGTCAGCGGGTCTTCGCCTTCACCCGCCCCGGCGATCGGCCGGCCCAGGACTTCGCCCGCCGCGTCGGGGCGGAGTGGGCGGGCGGCTCCGACGAGCAGCCGCCCGAGCCGCTCGAGGCGGCGATCCTCTTCGCCCCGGTGGGCGCGCTCGTCCCGGCGGCGCTGCGCGCCACCGAGGCGGGCGGCACCGTGATCTGCGCCGGGATCCACATGAGCGACGTGCCCGCCTTTCCCTACCGGCTCCTCTGGGGAGAGCGCACCGTCCGCTCGATCGCGAACCTGACCCGCGCCGACGGCGAGGCCTTCCTCGCCCTGGCGCCGCGCGTGCCGGTGCGGGTCGAGGCGATCCCCTACCCGCTCGCCCGGGCCAACGAGGCGCTCGCCGACCTCCGCAGCGGACGGCTGAGCGGAGCGGCGGTCCTCATCCCCTGACCTGATGACCCATTCGGGTTAGACGCTCGCCAGCCCACTTCCGCCGTGGCGCTCTTCTGCCCCGTCATGAGCACCCCTAAGGGACCCGTTGGCTTTTGAAGCCGCAGTGCGTTAACTTGACTACGGAATCGACAAATCGCCGCACCTGCGCCAGGGCGGCAGAGGGTGGAGGGTGAACATGACGTCTTCAGGCCGCAATCCGGACGAGATCCAGAAGTCACGGCAGGTGGCGGAGGCCGCCCGCGAGGCCGAGTGGCAGGGAGCCGGGTTCCTCCGGGATCTCTTCCTCGGGCGGCTGCGCCTCGACCTCATCCACCCCTACCCGCTCACCGGGGCCGGCCGGCCCGAGTTCGAGCGCTGGTACGGCGAGTTCGAGCGCTTCCTCCGGGAGCAGGTCGATCCGGTGGCGATCGACGAGAGCGGCGAGTACCCGCCCGCGCTGATCGACGGGCTCCGCAAGCTGGGGGCCTTCGGGATGAAGGTGCCGACCGAGTACGGCGGGCTCGGCTTCAACCAGGTCGAGTACGCCAGGGTGATGCAGCTGCTGGGGAGCTACGACGCCAACCTGACCGCGCTCCTCTCCGCCCACCAGTCCATCGGCGTCCCGCAGCCCCTCAAGCTCTTCGGCTCCGAGGAGCTGAAGAAGCGCTACCTGCCCCGGATCGCCAAGGGGGCGATCAGCGCCTTCGCCCTCACCGAGGCCAACGTGGGCTCGGATCCGGCGCGCCTCTCCACCACGGCCGAGCCGACCCCGGACGGCCGGCACTACGTCCTGAACGGCGACAAGCTCTGGTGCACCAACGGCACCATCGCCGAGCTGCTGGTGGTGATGGCCCGCAACCCGCGCACCGACGCGATCAGCGCCTTCGTGGTGGAGACGAGCTGGCCGGGCGTGGAGGTCACCCACCGCTGCCGCTTCATGGGCCTGCGCGCCCTGGCCAACGCCGCCATCCGCTTCACCGACGTGAAGGTCCCGGCGGAGAACCTGATCGGCAAGGAGGGGCGCGGGCTCAAGATCGCCCTCACCACCCTCAACACCGGCCGGCTCTCGCTGCCGGCGGCGGTGGTGGGCGGGGTGAAGAACGCCCTCGACCTCTGCCGCAAGTGGTCGGCCGCCCGCGTCCAGTGGGGCCAGGAGATCGGCAAGCACGAGGCCATCGCCCACAAGCTCGCCGCCATGGCCTCCACGATCTACGCCATGGAGTCGGTCTCCGACCTGGTGCAGTCGCTCGCCGACAAGAAGGGCTACGACATCCGGCTCGAGGCGGCGGCCGCCAAGGAGTGGAACACCGTCAACGCCTGGCGTCTCCTCGACGAGACCATGCAGATCCGGGGCGGCCGCGGCTACGAGAAGGAGTCCTCCCTCGCCGCCCGCGGCGAGGCGCCGGTCGGGGTCGAGCGCTGGATGCGCGACTGCCGCATCAACCTCATCTTCGAGGGCTCCTCGGAGATCATGCACCTCTTCATGGCCCGGGAGGCGGTCGACAAGCACCTGCAGGTGGCCGGCGCGCTCATCGACCCCGCCGTGCCGGTGGGGAAGAAGCTCGCCGCCCTCCCGAAGGTCGGCGCCTTCTACCTGACCTGGTACCTGGGGCTCTGGGTGCGCGGCCTCTTCGCCCCGCGCTTCGGCGCCTTCGGCCGGCTGGGCCGCCACCTCCGGTTCGTGGAGCGCAGCTCCCGGAAGCTGGCGCGGGAGATCTTCCACTCGATGGTGGTCTTCCGGGCCGGCGCCGAGCGGAAGCAGGCCTTCCTCTTCCGGCTGGTCGACATCGCCAACGAGCTGCTGGCGATGAGCGCGAGCGTCGCCCGGGCGGACGCCCTCCGCCAGGCCGGCCGACCCGAGGCCGCCCAGGCGGCGCGCCTGGCCGATCACTTCTGCACCGCCGACCGCCGCAAGGTGAAGGCGCTCTTCGCCGCCCTGTGGCGCAACGACGACGAGGCCGCCTACGCGGTCGGGCGCGAGGTGCTGGCCGGGACGCACGCCTGGCTGGAGCAGGGCGGGATCCCACTCGACCTCACCGTCGAGGACCTCCGGCCCCGGCCGCCCGCGCGCGCCGTCCCCGCCGCGGAGCCCCGCGCCCCGGTGGCCCGGCCCGCTGGCGTCGCGTAGGCAGGTCAGCCGCACCCCACGCTCCGGCACCGGTCCCTCCTGGACCGGTCGCCGGAGCGGCGCTCTTCTCGAGACCCTGTCCCCCGCTCCGGAGGCTCCGCGATCGGCCCCGCCCGGGTAGACTAGGGCGAATGGCCGCCGCCGCGCTCTCGCTCATGGCCGCAGCGCTGGGGGCGTACGTCGCGCTCCTCGCCCACCGGTTCGGCCACGCGCCCACCTTCCCCGACCAGGGCTGGTTCGCGCGCGTGGCGCTCAGCGCGGCCGCCTTCACCCTCTGCAACCTGGTCACCACCGGGCAGGGCGCCTGGCCGGCCCTGGTCGTCACCTTCGCCAGGTTCCAGCTCCTCTTCGCCGCCCTGAACGTGGCGGCCTGGCTTCACTACGCGAGCGCCCACCTGCAGCGCCCTTCGCGCCTCGACCGGCCGGCCTCGATCGCCCTGGTCGGCGCCGGCCTGCTCCTGCTCGTGCCCGGGTTCGGCTTCACCGGGCGGGTGGTCGACACCCGGTTCGCCCCCCTGGAGCTCGTCTACCACAACGCCGAGCTCACCCCGGCGGGCGACCTGGTGCTGGTGGCGCTCTGCGCCGGGATCCTCCTGGTGATCGCCCGCTTCCTGGCGGCCCGGCGGCGCCGCGTTCCCCACGCCGGCCTCCACGCCGGCGCCCTCGCCTTCCTCCTCGCCATGGCGGTGAACGACAGCCTGGTGCTGGCAGGCGTCCTGCGCACCCCCTACCTCCTCGACGTGGGCTTCATCTTCCCGGTGGCGGCGGTCGCCTACGCGCTCGGGTCGCGCGTGGTCGCCGACGCCCGGGCCCTGGCCGCCCTGCGGAGCGAGCTGGAGGGGCAGGTCGCCGAGCGCTCCCGGGATTTGGCCCGGAGCGAGGCGGCCCGCGTCCGGGCCGAGAAGCTCGCCGCGCTCGGGCAGCTCTCCGCGGGCGTGGCGCACGAGGTCAACAACCCGGCGGCGATCCTCTCCGCGAACCTCAGCTACCTGAACGAGGCGGTGCAGGCCCGCGGCGCCCTCCCGGCGGACGCCCAGGAGTGCCTGCGCGAGTCGAGCCAGGCGGTGGACCGGATCGCCCGGATGGTCCGCCAGCTGCTCGACGCCAGCCGGCTCGCCGCCGCCGCCGGGGATCGCCCCGGCGAGCCGGTCCGGCTGGCGGCGGTGGCCTCGGAGGCGGTGCGGCTCTCCCGGCTCCGCACCGGGCGGGTGCCGGTGCTGCTCGAGGTCCCGGAGGGGCTCTGGGCGCAGGCCCAGGAGCAGCTGGTGCTCCAGGTGCTGGTGAACCTGATCGTGAACGGCGCCCAGGCGATCCCGGCGGAGCGCGAGGGACGGGTCGTGGTCCGGGGCGGCCGGGCGGGCGACCGGGTGCGCCTCCTGGTCGAGGACGACGGGGCGGGGATGGACGTGGAGACGCTCCGCCGGGTCTTCGAGCCCTTCTTCAGCACCAAGCCGTTCGGCACCGGCACCGGGCTCGGCCTGGCGGTGTCGCGCGGGCTGGTGACGAGCATGGGGGGCGACCTCAGGCTGGAGAGCGCCCAGGGGGTGGGCACGCGGGCGGTGGTCGAGCTCCCGGCCACCGAGGCCCCGCCGGTCGAGCCGTCCCGCCCCGTCCCGGCCCCGCAGGGCCCGCGCCGCTCGGTGCTGCTGGTGGACGACGACCCGGCGGTGCGCACCGCGCTCGGCCGGCTCCTCGGGGATCGGTTCTCGATCGCCACCGCGGCGGGCGCAGACGAGGGGATCGCCCTCGCCCGGACCGACCGGTTCGACGTGGTGCTCTGCGACGTGATGATGCCGCAGGGCGGGGCGGAGCGGCTCACCGCCGCCCTGGAGCGGGAGGCGCCCGCCGTGGCGGCGCGGATCGTCTTCCTCACCGCCGGGGCGACCACCCCCTCCGCCCGCGCCTTCCTCGCCGGGGAGCGCCGCCCGGTGCTCCTCAAGCCGCTCGACGTCGGCGAGCTGGAGCGGCTCGCGGAGCAGATCGCCCCCGAGCCGCGGGCGAGGGCCTAGCGGGCGTAGAGCCGGACCGAGAACCAGCGCCGGCGGTCCTCCCAGGTGCGCACGAGCGACCACCCGGCCTGCGCCGCCAGCGCGTCGAAGGCCGCCGGCTCCCACTTGTAGGCGCTCTCGGTGTGGAGGGTCTCCCCCGCCCGGAAGGAGAAGGAGTGGCCGTCCAGGCGGACGCGCTGCGCCTCCTGGCTCTCCAGGTGCATCTCGACGCGCGACCGGCGGGGGTCCCAGGCCGAGCGGTGCCGGAAGGCCGAGAGCCGGAAGTCGGCGCCCAGCTCGCGGTTCATCCGCGCGAGCAGGTTCAGGTCGAAGGCGGCGGTCACGCCCCGCGCGTCGTCGTAGGCGCGCAGGAGCGCGGTCCGCTCCTTGGGCAGGTCGACGCCGATGAGCAGCGCGCCGCCCGGGCCGGCGTCGCCCGCCATCTTGCCGAGCAGCGCGGCGGCCTCCGGGGGGTCGAAGTTCCCGATGGTGGAGCCGGGGAAGAACGACACCCGGCGGGCGCAGGGGAGCGGCGGGACCTCGACGGGCTCGGTGAAGTCGCCCACCCGCGGCCGGATGGGGAGCCCCGGGAAGCGCCGGGCCAGGGCCGCCGCCGCGGCGGCGAGCGCCTCGCCAGAGATGTCGACCGCCAGGTACCCGGCCGGCCGGGAGAGCGCCCCGAGGAGCCGCGCGGTCTTCCGCCCCGAGCCCGCGCCGTACTCGATCACCAGGGCGTCGGGGCCGATCTCCCCGGCGATCCCGGCGGCGTGCCGCTCCAGGATCCGGAGCTCGGTCCGGGTGGGG
>DATKAL010000250.1:0-4595 GCA_035498135.1 Anaeromyxobacter sp. | reverse complement strand
GTCCCCCCGCCCGCGGCACCCGTGGCCGCCGGGACACGCCCGGGCGGGAATCCTCGGCCCGGCCGGCGGTTGTCCCTCGAGAGGCGCCTGGCACGCCGCCTGCTCGTGGGGAGGGGAGCATGGACCCCCGCGCGCGAGCCGCTTTGCCCGGAACCGGACCGGGCGCTATCGTTCGAGCCCCCGCGCCCGTCCCCGCCGGCAGGCCCGCGCTCCCGCCCGGCGGGGCGGCCTGCGCGGCAGGCGGGCGCACGGGAGAGGAGCCGCGCGTGCGCCGTCGTCTCACCCCGAAGCTTCGCCGGGTCGTCCGGATCGCCGTCCTCGCCGGGGTGGCCGCCCTCCTCCTCGGCGGCGGGCTGCTCGTCGCCTGGACCCGGGAGCTCCCCGCCTTCGACGGCCTGCGCGACTACCAGCCCATCGTCTCCACCCGGGTCTACGGCGTGAACGGGGAGGAGGTCTTCCAGTTCGCCCGCGAGCGCCGCACGGTGGTGCCCATCCAGGAGATCCCGGACGTGCTGAAGAAGGCGGTCCTGGCGGCCGAGGACGCCCACTTCTACCAGCACGAGGGGGTGAACTACCTGGCCATCGCCCGCTGCGCCTTCAAGGGGCTCCTCTCCGCGGGCGTGAAGTGCGGCGGCTCCACCATCACCCAGCAGGTGGTGAAGACCTTCCTCCTGCAGAGCGACTGGCGGGTGAAGCGCAAGGTGAAGGAGCTGGTCCTCGCCCCCCGCCTCGAGCAGAACCTCTCCAAGGACGAGATCCTCTACCTCTACCTGAACCAGATCTACTTCGGCCACCTCCGCTACGGCGTGGAGGAGGCGAGCCGCTTCTACTTCGGCAAGGGGGTGAAGGAGCTGAAGCTCGGGGAGGCGGCGATGCTCGCCGGCGTGATCCAGTCGCCGATGCGCTGGTCGCCCGTCAACCACCCGACCCAGGCCAAGGAGCGGCAGCGCTACGTCCTGCGCCGGATGGCCGAGGAGGGCTGGCTCGACAAGGCCCGGGCGGACGCCGAGGCGGCGCGCCCGATCGCGGTCTCCCCCCCCGAGGCCGACCCCCCCGGCGCCTGGTACGCCGACGCGGTGCGGAAGGTCCTGGACGAGCGCTACGGCGCCGAGGCCGTCGAGACCGCCGGGCTCCAGGTGGACGTGGCCATGGACCCCCTGCTCCAGCGCTACGCCGAGGCGGCGCTCGAGGCGGGCCTGCGGGCGGTGGACAAGCGCCAGGGCTGGCGCGGGCCCCTCCTCCACCTCGACCCGAAGCAGCGCGCGGCCGCCCTCCCGCTCTGGAGGAGCCGGCTCGAGCGGGTGGAGGCCCGCCCGGGCGAGGTCTGGGTCTGGGACCTGGGGCGCGTCAACCCGGAGCAGATCGATCCCGGCGAGGAGCAGGAGCGGGACGTGGCGCGGATGGCCCGGGCGCGGCCGCTCGAGGCGGGCGAGGTCTACGCGGGCCTGGTCTCCCGGGTCGAGGACCGGCAGGCCACCGTCGACCTGGGCAACGCCACCGGCCAGATCCCGCTCGCCGACGTCGCCTGGGCGCGGAAGTGGAACCCGACCGCGGCCACCGCCACCCCCCGCAAGCTCTCCCAGGTCGTGCAGGAGGGGGACGTGGTGCTGGTGCGGGTGATGCCGGGGAAGCTGGCGCCGGAGCGCGCCGCCCGGGAGCGGAAGCCCCTCCCCCTCTCCCTCGAGCAGACCCCCCGCGTGCAGGGCGCGCTGGTGGCCATCGATCCCGAGACCCGCGGGATCCGCGCGCTGGTGGGCGGGTTCGACTTCTCCTCCTCGCAGTTCGACCGGGCCCTGCAGGCGAAGCGCCAGCCGGGCAGCGCCATGAAGCCCTTCGTCTGGGGAACCGCGCTCGAGTCCCGGCGCTTCACCCCGGCCACGGTGGTCTACGACACCCCCGACCTCTACCGCGATCCCTGGACCGGCAAGGAGTGGAAGCCGCGCAACTACGAGAAGGACGAGTTCGACGGCCCCATGCTGCTCGGCGCCGCCCTGGCCCAGTCGAAGAACACCGTCTCGGTGAAGCTGGTCGACGCCCTGGGCGTGGACGCGGTGAAGGGCTTCGCCGCGCGGATGGGGATCTCCGAGGAGCTGCCCCAGAACCTCACCCTGGGGCTCGGGACCGGCGAGGTCACGCCCCTCGAGCTGGTGAACGCGTACGCCTCCATCGCCGCCCGCGGGTTCGCCACCCCGCCCCTGCTCGTCCTTCGGGTCCGCGACCGCACCGGGGCGGTGCTCGAGGAGAACCGGCCGGTGCTCCCCCCGCCGCTGGGGCCGGACGGCGGCTTCGCCGCGCCGCCCGAGGCGACCGCCCTCGCCGCCGCCGTCCCCGCCGCCGCACCGCCGCCGGAGCCTGCGGCCGAGCCCACCCCGTCGGCCGCGCCCGCGCCCCAGGGCGAGCCGGCCCCGGCCGCCACCCCGCCGGGGCCGCCCCCGCCGCCCGCCTTCGCCCTCCCGGCGCACGGGACCCGGCCCGACGTGGCCTTCGTCCTCACCGGGCTGATGCGCCAGGTGATCGAGTCCGGGACCGGGATGGCGGCCCGGGCGCTGGCCCGGCCGGTGGCGGGCAAGACCGGCACCGCCCAGGAGCACCGGGACGCCTGGTTCGTGGGCTTCACCCCCGACCTCGTCTCGGGCGTCTGGGTCGGCTTCGACGACCACGCGCCGCTGGGGGCCCGGGAGACGGGCGCCGGCGCCGCGCTCCCCCCCTGGCTCTCCTTCATGCAGGCGGCGCTGGGAGACCGACCGCCGGTGGACTTTCAGCCGCCGCCCGGCATCGAGCTGGTCCGGATCGATCCGGCGAGCGGGGCGCTCGCCCGCGAGGGCCAGGCGGACGCCCTGCCGGCCGCGTTCCTCGCCGGCACCGTGCCGGCCCAGGGCTCGGCGGCCCGCGCCGGCTCCGCGCCCCAGAACTTCTTCATGGACGACCGGTGAGGTCGGTCCCGATGATGGGAGCCGCATGCTCGCCGCCGGCGCCGTCCTCGTCGCCCTCCTCCTCGGCTCCCCGCCCCGGGCCGCCCCGCCGCCCGCGCTGACCACCGTGGCCGAGGCCCTGGCGGACGCGCTCGGCCCGCCCGCGGAGGATCGGCGGCGCCTGGCGCTGGCGGTCGAGAGCCGCGCGCCGGCCCTGGCCGGTCCCCTGGAGGCGGCGCTGGAGGGCGCCCTGGCGAGGCGCGGGTGGGCGGTCCAGCCGGCACGGCCGGGGGACCGGGATCCGGAGGGGGCGGCCCGCGCCGCGGGGCAGGACCTCCTGCTCCGCGTCCAGGGCGGCCTGGTCCCCGGGCGGCGGGAGATCGCCCTGGTGGGCGAGGCGATCCCGACCTGGCCCTCCTTCTTCCTCCAGGCCCGGCCGGCCGCGCGCGCCGCGCCGCCCCGGGTGGTGCAGGCGCGGGCCGAGGCCGACCCCGAGACCCAGCTCCTCGGCCGCGAGGGCCGGCCGGCCGGCGCGCCCTTCGCGGTGGTCCGGAAGCTCGGCCGCGTCCCCGGCCGCGTCCTCGCCCTGGCGGTGGGCGACGTCCCGCCGGCCGGGCTCACCCTCGCCCTGGCCCTCCCCGACGCGATCGTCCTGCTCGGCCCCGGCGGCGTGCCGCTGGCCCGGCGCGAGCTCGACCTCGCCACCCTCGCCCCGATGCGCGACCCGGCGGCGACCATCGCGGTGGGCGACTTCGGCGCCGGGCGGATCGCCTTCCAGCAGGCGGGCGCGGCCCGCGGCGAGGTCCTCGCCCTGCGCGCCGGGCGCCTCGAGCCGGCCGGAGCGCTCGACGCCGCGCCGCTCTGCGCGTCGAGCCGGGCCCGGCTCTTCGGCGCCTTCGCCCCCGGGGAGGGCGTCCTCCAGGACGGCCTCTCCACCGTCCCCACCCCGCCGGCGCCGCGCTCGCGCCGGACCCTCTACGGCGCGGCCGCCGCCCCGGGCGGCGGCCCCATCGCCTTCGGGGTCCTGGGCACCGACCTCCGGCTCGACCTGCTCGGCCCGGACCTCGGTCCGGCCGCGCCGCCGCTCGAGGGGATCGGGACCGGCTTCGCCTTGGCCGACCTCGACGGCGACGGCGTGGCCGAGGTGGTCGCCTCCTCGCCCCAGCCGAGCGGAGGGGAACGGATCCGGATCCTGGCGCCCCGCGCCCCGACCCCGCTCCTCTTCGAGTCGCCCCCGGTGGCGGGCGCGATCCTGGCCGGCGCGGCCGGGGACCTCACCGGCGACGGCCTCGACGACGCGGTCCTGGCGGCGGTGGTGCGGGAGCCGGACGGCTCGCTGGCCACCGACCTGCTCCTCGTCACCGCCGATCCGCGGGAGGAGCGGTGAGGGCGCGCCTCCTCGCCGCCGGACTCGCCCTCCTGGCCGGGTCGGCCCGCGCCGGCGTGCGCCCGGCCTGGGGCGGCGAGCTCCGGGTCGGCCTCCCCGCCGCGCCGCACCTGGCCGATCCGGCCAGGGCGGTCGACCCGGCCGATCTGTTCCTCGTCCGGGCGGTCCACGCGCCGCTGCTCGAGATCGACGCCCACGGGGCGCTCGCGCCTGGCCTCCTCGCCGAGGTCCCGGCGCCGGAGGAGGGCGGCTGGGTCTTCCGGCTCCGGCTCCGGCCCGGGCTCCGCTTCTCCGAC
>DATKAL010000249.1:0-8864 GCA_035498135.1 Anaeromyxobacter sp. | reverse complement strand
AGCCCGCGCCCGACCAGCCAGCGCCCCTTCCCCGCCGGGTTCGAGTCGAGGGCCCGGTCGAGGTAACCGAGGAACAGCGGGATCCGCTCCCGCACGAACGCCGCGGCGTTCCGGGCCGCCTCCGCCTTCTGGTCCTCGTAGTAGAGCGAGACGGCGATGGGGTGGTGGGTGTCGTGGGTCTCGGCGACGAGGTCGGCGATCGTGAGCTGGAGCTGGTGGGCGCGGCGCTGGCTCGCCTCGTCCCGGGGCACGAGGCCGAGGCGCGGCCCGAGGTACTGGAGGATCGCCGCCGTCTGCGCCACCAGCACCTTCCCGTACCGCAGGGCCGGCGGGCCGAGCGGGGTGAGCCAGGGGCCGCGCTCCTCGAGCAGCCGGGCCACCGCCCCCGCGCCCCCTCCCCGCGAGGCGGGGAGGCGCCCCACGTCGACGTAGGGGACGCCGGCCGCCTCGAAGGCGAGCCGGATGAACTCGCCCCGGCCCTGGATGCCGGGCCAGTAGAGGAGCTCGTAGGGGACCGCCGGGCGCCTGGCCATGGCGAGCAGGTTCCCATGGCCGCCGCGGGCGCGATACGTCACGGGTGGGCGGTCCGGTGGCGCCGGGCTCCCGGGCTGGTAGAAGGCCCCCATGAGCTCGAACCATGGTCCCCGGCCCCCGGTCGCCTACCAGGATCGGAGGTTCCTCGAGGGCGAGTCCGCCCGGCCACTCCGCATCCTGGCCGAGTACCTCGCGCCGCTCGAGACCTTCCGCCGCGAGCGCATCCACGACACGGTGGTCTTCTTCGGCTCGGCGCGGCTCCTCCCCGAGGGACCGCTGGGGCGCTACTACGAGGAGGCCCGGACGCTGGCCCGGCAGCTCACCGCCTGGTCGAAGGGGCTCCCCGCCGGCGCCCAGCGCTTCATCGTCTGCACCGGCGGTGGCGGCGGCATCATGGAGGCCGCGAACCGGGGCGCGTCCGAGGCGGGAGGACGGACCATCGGCCTCAACATCGGCCTGCCGCACGAGCAGCGGCCCAACCCGTACATCACCCGGGAGCTCTGCTTCGAGTTCCACTACTTCTTCATGCGCAAGCTCTGGTTCGCCCACCTGGCCCGGGCGCTGGTGGTCTTCCCCGGCGGCTTCGGCACCCTGGACGAGCTGTCCGAGATCCTCACCCTGCAGCAGACCCGGAAGCTCGCCCGCCGGACCCCGATCCTCCTCTACGGCCCGGCCTACTGGAACGAGGTCCTCGACTTCGAGGCGCTGGTGCGCCACGGCATGATCGCGCGGGCCGACCTCGACCTCTTCACCTTCGCGGACGACCCCTCGACCGCCCTCTCCCTCCTCCAGTCCTGGCTCAGGCCCGAGCCGGAGCCGGTCACCCCGGCCTTCGCGAGCTCGCGGACCTCGGGGCCGGCCGGGGCCGGGGGCTGAGGGCGCGCCCTCGCAGCCTGCGGCGCGGGCGAGGAGCAGCTCGCTCTCCCGGGCGTTCCGGGTGAGCGCCGCCGCGCGCTCGAGCTCCGCCCGGGTGCGCGGCGGGCCCGGTCACGGCGCCTCGCTCGCCGGCTCCCCGCCCTGCCGCCCGGTCAGCCAGCGGCGGGCGGAGCCGGCGCCCACGCCCAGCCGCTCGAGGCCGGGGAAGACCACCTCGAGGAGCGCGCGCTCGAGCACCTCCCGCTTCAGCCGGTGCGGGAGCACGCCCAGCTGGAGGAGCGCCTCGCCGTCCGCGCCCGCCGCGGCCGGCCCGAAGAGCCCGGGCTCGTCGCTCCCGGCCAGCATGGCCGGGACCAGGGGTCCGAGGAACGCGACGTCCCCGGTCTCGCCGGCGCGGGCCAGGTAGGCCCAGCCGAGCCGGGCGTGCCGCACCTCGTCCTGCGCGAGCGCGTGGAGCGCGGAGCGCAGGCCCGGCTCCCTCGCCTCCGCGAGCAGGGTGGCGAGCACCCCCATGCTCTCCGTCTCGGTGATGCAGCAGGCGGCCACCACCTCGTAGAGGACTCGGTCGCGAGGCGAGAGATCCCGAGGGGCGACCTCGGCCACCTCCGGCGGCGCCGGGACCGCCGGCGGCTCACCCAGTGCGGCGGCGCGCCTCGCGCAGATCGCGGCGTGCCGGCGCTCGTCCCCGGAGGCCCGGCGCGCCAGCGCGACGAGCTCCGCGGGATCGCCGAGCCGCTCCATGCGGCCGGCGAGCCGCTCGAACCGGACCTCCGCCTCGCGCTCGACGCGCCAGCGGAAGGCCCACGCCGAGGCCGCGATCGAACGAACCCGTTCGGGCCCCGTCTCGCTCACCAGCCGCGCACCCCGCTCGGCTGCTCGGGCTGGGACGGCGGGCCGTCGTCTGGCTTCCCCTTGTCGCCGCCCTTGGTGGTCGCGCAGCCCGCGCCCAGGGCGATGCCGCCCACCACCAGGACCTTGAAGAGCCTGGAGAGGGCTCCCGCGCTCGCCCTCGCCCGGCCCGCTCGCGTCGTGACCCGTTCCATGTCGCCTCACCTCGCGAGCCATCCAGATAACGTTCCGCCGCCCCGGTGTCGGCGAGGATGGGGCTCCGCCCTGGCCGGGGCCCTCGTCGAGATCCAACCCCCGGCTGGCGCGACGCGGTAGGCTTGCCGCCTCACGCAGGGGAACTGCCATGACCGTCCAGCGCCGCGCCGCCCTCGCCCTCCTCGCCCTGGCGCTCGCTCCCGCGAGCCCGGCCCGGGCCGACGATGCCGTGAAGGAGGCCCAGGAGACCATCACCGTGTTCAGGAAGGTCGACCCGGGGACGTCGAGGTTCTTCACCTCGTCGGCGGGGTACGCGGTCTTCCCCACCGTGGGCAAGGGAGCGATCGGCATCGGCGGCGCGGGCGGTTCGGGCGTGCTCTTCGAGGGGGGGGAGGCGATCGGCAAGGCCACCCTCGCCCAGGTGACCTTCGGCCTGCAGCTCGGCGGCCAGGCCTACTCGGAGGTGATCTTCTTCGAGAGCGCCGCCGCCCTCACCGACTTCAAGAACGGGACCTTCGCCCTCGCCGCCCAGGTGAGCGCGGTGGCCGCGGCCGCCGGCGCCTCGGCCAACGCCAAGTACGAGCGCGGCGTCGCCGTCTTCACCTTGACCAAGGCCGGCCTCATGTACGAGGCGAGCGTCGGCGGGCAGAAGTTCGGCTACGAGCCCTTCGCCAAGAAGAAGTAGCCACCGGGAGAGCGCCGATGCCCCTTCACACCGTCCAGCGGCACACCATCCCCATCCAGACCACCTTCGAGCCGCCGCCGGGCTACGTGGTGGAGCGCATCATCGGGCCCTGCTGGGGGATCACGGTCCGCAGCCGGAGCATCGTGGGGACCACCTGCGCCGGCTGCCAGACCCTCTTCGGCGGCGAGATCACGATGTTCACCGACCTCGCCATGGACACGCGCAACGAGGCGATGAACCGGCTCGAGCACCAGGCCCGGGAGATGGGGGCGAACGCCATCCTCGGGATGCGGTTCGACAGCTCCGAGCTCATGCAGAACACCAACGAGATCGTGGCGTACGGCACCGCGGTCGTCATCCGGCCAGGAGCGGCGTGAGCCGGATCTCGAGAGCGCTCGCCCGGCGGGTGGACCGGCTCTCCCGGCGCGCCCACGCCTTCCACCGCCTCTCCCACCACCCGCTCTGCGACCGGTACGCGGGCGACCTGGTGCGGCTCGGCCGCCGGCGCCGCGTCTGCCGGGGTTGCCTCTTCACCCTCGGTGGGGCCGTCGCCGGCGCCGCGGCTGGCCTGGCCCTGCCGCCCGTGCCGCCCGCAGCGCTCCTCGCCGTCGCGGGGCTGCTCCTGGCGCTCGTCCCGGCGGCGATCCCCTCGCGGCGCCCCTCGGGCCGCGGGTCCGCGGACCCCGCGCGGCCGGCGAAGCTCGCGACCCGCTTCCTCCCCGTGGCCACCGCGGTGGCGGTCGCCGCCCAGGGGCTCGCCCGGCCCGGCGCCGGAGGGCTGCTCGCGGCGCTGGCGTCCGCCGGCGCGGTCGGCTGGGCGGTGCGCCGCTACCGGCGCCGAGGTCCCGATCGGGCTCCCTGCGCCGACTGCCCCGAAGGTCCTCCGGGTGCGGCCTGCCCCGGCTTCGCGCCCATCGTGGCGCGAGAGCGGGCCTTCCGGAGGCTGGCGGGCCGATGGATCGCCGCCGAACGCGCGACTCCCCCACACGGACGCGGCAGGCAACCGCACGGGGCTTCTCCCAGGTCAGGCTCCCGGGTCGCCGCCGACCACCGCGGCGCCGCTTGATCGCGCACAGCACGGACCTTCCGTGGCGGGCGCAAGCTGCCTCGAATGGTCTGGGACCGTCCAGCGGGGGAGGACGCGATGCCCGAGGAGCCACGGCTGGGGGAGCGCCCCATCACCGGCGGCGCACCTCCCGCGGAGAGCCATGCGCCGGCGCAGGCGCGGACTGGCGACCACCTCGTCCACGTCTACGAGTCGCCCGAGGAGCAGGCGGCGGTGGCGGCCGAGATCCTGGCCGCCGCGCTCGGCCGCGGGGAGCGCGCGCTGCTGGTGGCCGCGTACGCCGAGCGGGAGCGTACCCTCGCGGCGCTCCGGGCGCGCGGGGTGGACGTCGAGGCGGCCCAGGGCCGCGGCGCCCTCCGGCTGCGGACGGGCGGCGAGGTCTTCCTCGAGGGCGGCCGCTTCGCCCCCGAGCGGACGCTCCGGTCCTGGGACGAGGAGGCGGCCGCGGCGCGCCGGGATGGCCTGGCCGGCCTGGCGGTGGCGGGGGACATGAGCTGGGCGCTCGACGACGTCCCCGGCGTCGAGCGGCTGGCCGAGTACGAGGCCCGGGTCGGCCTCCGCCTGGACGCGCTCCTGGCGATCTGCCAGTACGACCGGGCGCGCTTCCCGGCCGAGACCCTCCGCGCCGTCCTCCGCTCCCACCCCCTGGTGGTCCATGGCGGGGTGCTCCTCCCGAGCCCGTTCGCGGTGCCGCCCGAGGTGCTCCTCGGGTCCGAGCCCGCCGACCGGGAGCTGGAGCGGCTGCTCGCCTCCATGCACGAGCACGATCGGGCCCTGCAGGCGGTCCGGGAGAGCGAGCGGCGCCTGCGCACGGTGGTGAGCGCGGTCGCCTCCGGCATCGTCTTCAAGTCGCCGCGGGCCGAGATCCTCGACTTCAACCCGGCCGCCGCCCAGATCCTCGGGATCGTGCGCGATCCCACCACCGGCCGCGTCGAGGCCGACCCGCGGGTGGGCTCCATCCACGAGGACGGCTCGCCCTACCCTCTCGAGGAGTGGCCGGTGATGGAGGCGATCCGCACCGGCGCGCCCGTCCGCGACAGGATCATGGGGCTCGTCCGCCCCGGGGGAGAGATCCGCTGGGTGCGGGTGAACGCGGTGCCGATCTCCCGCCCCGGCGCGCCGCCCCACGCCGCGGTGGTCTCGCTGGTCGACGTCACCGACGAGCGCCGTGCCTGGCGCGAGGTCCACCGCGGCGCCGAGCAGCTGCGGCTGGCGATGGAGTGCGCCGGCCACGCCTACTGGGAGCGCGAGGCGGCCTCGGGCCGCATCGTCGCCGGCACCCCCTGGACGCTGCTCGGGTACGCCGAGCCGGACCTGAACGGCTCCCTGGCGGCCTGGCTCGAGCTCGTCCACCCGGAGGATCGGGCCCGCGTCGACGAGGCCTTCCGCGCCCACGCCGCCGGCCGCACGCCCGGGTACCGCGAGGAGTACCGGGTCCGGGCCCGGGACGGCAGCTGGCGCTGGGTCCTGGCCGCCGGCCGCGCCCTCGCCCGCGACGACGGCGGGCAGGCGACGCGCGTGGCCGGGACGATCACCGACGTCACCGACTCGAAGCGGATCGAGCTCCAGCTCCGGACCGCCGAGCGGCTCGCCAGCGTGGGGACCCTGGCGGCCGGGGTGGCGCACGAGGTGAACAACCCGCTCGCCTACGTCACCGCCAACCTGGCCTTCGTGAGCGAAGGGCTGCGGGAGCTGGCCGCCAGGGGCCCGGGCTCCCCCTGCCCCGAGGACCTCCGCGCCGCCCTCCAGGAGGCGCTCGACGGCGCCGGGCGGGTGAAGGGGATCGTCCAGGGCCTGCGCCAGTTCGCCATGCCGCCCCGCTCGACCGAGCGCGCCCCGCTCGATCCCCGCCGGGAGATCGAGGCTGCCGTCTCCGTGGTCCGGAACGAGATCGCTCCCCGGGCCCGGCTCCGGGTGGAGCTCCCGGCGGCGCTCCCCGCGGTGGTCGCCGCCGAGCACGAGCTCTCCCAGCTGGTGGTGAACCTCCTCGTCAACGCCGCGCAGGCCATCCCCGAGGGGCGCGCCCAGGAGCAGGAGGTGGCGATCGCCGCCCAGGTCCATCCGGGCCGGCTGGTGCTCGCCGTCCGGGACACCGGGACGGGGATCGCCCCCGAGGACCTCCCGCGGATCTTCGACCCCTTCTTCACCACCCGGCCGGGCGGGACCGGCTCCGGGCTGGGGCTCGCCGTCAGCCACGGCATCGTCACCGCCCTCGGCGGGACGATCGAGGTCGAGTCCGTGCCGGGCCGCGGCAGCACGTTCCGGGTGACGCTGCCGGTCGCGGCGGCCGCCCCCGCGCCCGAGGCCGTCCCGGCGCCCGCTCCCCCGCGGCGCGCCCGCGTGCTGGTGATCGACGACGAGCCGCTCGTGGCCCGGAGCCTCGCCCGCCTGCTGGGGAAGGCCCACGAGGTGACCACCCTCTCCGCCGCGGCCGAGGTCCTCCGCCGCGCCCGGGACGGCGAGACCTGGGACGTCGTGCTCTGCGACCTCATGATGCCGGGGATGAGCGGCATGGACCTGGAGGCCGAGCTGGCGACGGCGCGGCCGGACCTGCTGCCCCGGATCCTCTACCTGACCGGCGGGGCCTTCACGGAGCGCTCGCGCGCCTTCCTCGCCGCCGGGAGGCCCCACCTCGGGAAGCCGGTCGACGCGGCCGAGCTCCGCGCGGCCGTCGACCAGGTGATCGACCGGGGCGCAGCCCTGGGCGGCGGGTGACGGCCGGCGGGCCTGCCCGGGACGAGCGGCTGGTGCCGGGCGGGGAGATGAGGCAAGAAGGGCCGGTGGACCCCTCCCGGCCCGCGCGCGCCGCCACCGCCGACTGGCTCCTCTTCCTCGTCCCCTCGGTGATCTGGGGCACCACCTGGCTGGCCATCAAGCTCCAGCTCGGGCCGGTCGCGCCCACGCTCTCCGTCGCCTACCGCTTCGGGCTCTCGGCGGCGCTCCTGTTCGGCTGGTGCGCGCTCCGGCGGATCCCGCTCCGGTTCGGCCCGGGCACGCACGCCAGCCTGGCGATGCTGGGCGCGTTCCAGTACGCCCTCAACTACGTGCTCGTCTACTCGAGCGAGGAGCACCTCACCTCCGGCCTGGTGGCCCTGGTGTTCGGCCTCCTCCTGCTCTGGAACGTGCTCGGGGCACGGCTCTTCTTCCGGACCCCGATCACCGGGACGGTGGTGATCGGCGGGGCGCTCGGGCTGGTGGGGGTGACGCTGGTCCTCTGGCCGGACCTGTCCCGGCTCCAGGGGGTGGCCGGGCAGGCCCTGGGGATCCTGCTGGCGATGCTCGCCACCCTCTCCTCGTCGGCCGGGAACCTGTGGGCCCAGCGGGTCTACCAGCGGGGCCTGCCGGTGATCCCGAGCACGGCCTTCGCCATGCTCTACGGGGCCCTGGCCGTCTTCCTCGCCTCCCGGGTGGCCGGCGTGCCGCTGGCGTTCGCCGCCTCCCTCCCCTACCTGGCATCCCTGGCGTACCTCGCGCTCTTCGGCTCGATCTTCGCCTTCCTCTCCTACCTCACCCTGATCCGGCGCATCGGGGCGGGCCCGGCCGGCTACAGCTCGGTGGTGATCCCGGTGGTGGCCATGGCCGCCTCCACCGTCTTCGAGGGTTACCGCTGGACGGCGCCGGCGCTGGCGGGCATGGGGTTGGTGCTGGCGGGGAACGTCCTCGTCCTGCGGCGACCCGCGGGGCGCCCAGCGGCGCCGCCGCCTCCCTAGAAGTGGAGGGCGATCCCGCCGGGTGCCGCCGAGAGCGTCACCCCGTGGACCAGCCGCTTCTCGAGCAGCGGGACGGCCACGCCGAAGCCGCTCCCCACGGCCGCCCCGGCGAGCACGTCGGTGAGCCAGTGGGCCTGCCCGGCGATGCGCAGGTAGCCCACCGTGCCGGCCAGCGTGAGGCCGATCGCCCAGGCCCAGGGAGCGCCGTCGTCCCCCCGCAGCGTGTCCTGCATCGCCTGGGCGACCACCACCGAGAAGGCGAAGGAGCTGTGGCCCGACCAGAGGCTGTGGTTGTCGGAGCTGCTCGTCGAGCCGGGGGGCACGCCCGGGCGGCGGCGGGCGAACCCCGCCTTGGCGATGGTGGTGGAGAGGGTGGTGAGCGAGGCGGCCTCGGTGACCACCAGCACGTCCCGCCCGAAGTTGCCCCACGAGGAGGTCGAGCGATACGCGTCGCCGAGGGCGAGGGCCGGGATGGCCAGGTTCGCGAGCACGTCGGAGGTCCGCTGGGCTGCGGCGGTGTCGCTCCAGCGCAGGGCGTCGCGCACGGACTCGTCGATCTTCCCCGCCGAGCAGATGCGGCACTCGGGGGTCTTCACCCTGGCGACCAGCGCCTCGAGCACCAACGCCCCGGCGCTCGTCCCGGCCGCGCGCCAGGCGTCGTTCCGCAGATCCTCGGCCTCGTCGCCCAGGGCGCGGGGGCCCGGACCGAGCAGGGCGGCGAGGGGGAGGGCCAGGGCGAGCAGGCGGCGCGACATCCGGGGTGAGGTCAGGCTAGCAGCCCGGCGCCGGGCCGGCGACTCCAACCTTGGTCGCACCCGGGAGGCGTCCGGGC
The DNA here is from genome assembly GCA_035498135.1 of Anaeromyxobacter sp. GTDB lineage: Bacteria > Myxococcota > Myxococcia > Myxococcales > Anaeromyxobacteraceae > Anaeromyxobacter. The sequence continues at coordinate 117 of DATKAL010000249.1, read as the reverse complement.
GCTTCGCCTCCGGGCCGACGGCCGCCCTCCCCCGCGCCCCCGCTGCTGGAGGGCGCCGCCCCGCCCTTCTCCGGCCGGGCTTGACGAACACCGTTCGTCGCGAATACAGTTCGGTCA
>DATKAL010000248.1:0-8707 GCA_035498135.1 Anaeromyxobacter sp. | reverse complement strand
CTTCATCGGGCTGGAGATGGCGGAGGCCTTCCGCCGCCGGGGGCTCGAGACCACCGTGGTCGAGCTCCTCCCCACCGTGATGGGGGTGATGGACCGCCCCTTCGGCCACCAGGTGGCCCGGGAGCTGGAGGCCAACGGCGTCCGCGTGATCGCGGGGACCGGGGTGAGCGCGATCCGCGCCGATCCCCGCGAGGTCGAGCTCTCCGACGGTCGCCGGATCCCGGCCGACGTGGTGCTCTTCTCGGTGGGGGTCCGCCCCGAGCTGACCCTCGCCCGCCAGGCCGGCCTGACGCTCGGGGCGTCCGGCGGGCTGCTGGTGGACGAGCACCTCGTCACCTCGGACCCGGACGTCCTCGCCGCCGGCGACATGATCGAGGTGGAGCACCGGGTCTCCGGGCGCCGGGTCCGCATCCCGCTCGCCGGCCCGGCCAACCGCCAGGGCCGGATCGCGGCCTCGAACGCCCTCGGGCTCCCCATGCGCTACCGGGGGGCGGTCGGGACCAGCGCGGTGAAGGTCTTCGAGGCCACCGCCGCCATGACCGGCCTCTCCGAGCGCGCCGCCCGGGAGGCGGGGTTCCGGGTGGGTGTGGCGGTGATCCACAAGGACCACCACGCCGGCTACTACCCCGGGGCGAAGGAGCTCTCGCTGGCGCTGGTCTACGACCGGGACTCGGGCCGGCTCCTCGGGGCCCAGGCGTTCGGCCACGCCGGGGTGGAGAAGCGGATCGACGTGCTCGCCACCGCCCTCCACGGCCGGATGACGGTGCAGGATCTGACCGAGCTCGACCTCGCCTATGCGCCGCCGTACTCCTCGGCCAACGACCCGATCAACCTGGCCGCCTTCGTGGCGCAGAACGACCTCTCGGGCCTGGCCCCGGTGGTGACCGCGGCCGAGCTCAGGGAGGAGCTGGCCTCGAAGGCGCCGCCGCTGGTCCTCGACGTCCGCGGGGCGAGCGAGTGGGCCCAGGGCCACCTCCGGGGCGCGCTGCACCTGCCGGTGGACGACCTGCGCCGCCGCTGGGAGATCCTGCCCCGCGACCGGCGCCTCCTGGTCCACTGCCGCTCCGGGTTCCGGGCCCACCTGGCCGTCCGCACCCTGAAGGAGCTCGGGTTCCGGGACGTCGCCAACGTCACCGGCGGCTGGTTGAGCATGCTCGCCGAGGGCGGGCTGGATATGGAGGAGCCGTGACGATCGACCCCTGGACGGTCGCCGCGCTGGGCGCGGTGGCGTTCGTCCTCTTCAAGCGGTTCGGAGGCAAGCGAGTGTCCCCCATCGTCGTGAAGCAGAAGATCGAGGCCGGTGCGAAGGTCCTGGACGTGCGCTCCCCGGAGGAGTTCCGGGGGGGCGCCTACCCGGGCGCGGTGAACATCCCCGTCCAGTCCCTGGCCGGCCGCCTGGCCGAGCTCCCGAAGGACCGGCCCATCGTCGTCTACTGCGCCTCGGGCGGCCGGAGCGCGGTGGCCGCCCGCCTGCTCGCCCAGGCCGGCTACGCCGACGTGGTGAACGCCGGCGGCCTCGGCGACATGCCTCGCTAGAGCGCATCCCATCACCCCAGACCTGCTGCGGCGAACGATCCTGGCATTCGCGGGGCAGCCTCCTCCCTGCGCTCCTCGACGGGCCTCAAGGCACGCCTGCGGTGCTCGGTCGTCGGGTGCCCCGCTCGGTGCTCAGGCTCGCTCGCCTCGCGACGGCCCGGGGTGATGGGATGCACTCTAGGGAGGCGAGCCGCTCGCCTCCCGGCCCGGCCCCCCCGGCAAGCGGGACGGCACCGGGCCGGAGCTGCCCCGCACCACCAGCTCCGCCGGGACGATCACCCGCGTCCAGGCGCGGTCCCTCCGCTCCACCCGCCCCAGCAGCAGGTGGAGGCAGCGCCGGCCCACCTCGGCGAAGTCCTGCCGGACGGTGGTGAGGGGCGGGTTGAAGTAGGCCGCCTCCGGGATGTCGTCGAACCCGACCACGCTGATGCGCTCGGGCGGCGCCCGCCCCGCCTCGTGGAGGCGGCGGAGGAGCCCGAGGGCCATCTGGTCGTTGCCTGCGAAGACCGCCGTCACCTCGGGCGAGGCCGCGATCCGCTCGCCCACCTCGTAGCCGGAGCGGGCGCTCCAGTCGCCGCGCAGGAGCGGCGGCTGCCGCGCCCCGGCCCGGCGGAGCGCGAGGCGCCAGCCCTCGATCCGCTGCTCGGCCTCGAGCCAGTCCTCCGGGCCGGCGATGTGCCAGACCGTGCGGTGCCCGAGGTCGAGGAGGTGCCGGGTGGCCGCGGCCGCGCCCGCCTGCTGATCGACGGCGACCACCGGGACGCTCTCGTCCGGGCCCGCCTCCACCGCCACCACCGGGACGTCGGCGGGGAGGTGGAGCAGAGCGTCCACCGCCGAGCGCTGCGGGGCGATCACCACGATCCCGTCCACGCCCTGGCGGCGGTGGCGCTCGATCGCCTCCAGGACGGAGGCGCGATCCAGGGCCCGGAGGCTGGCGATGCTGACGGCGTAGCGGGCGTCGTGGGCCGCCTCCTCGATGCCGAGGAGGGTGGAGGCCGGCCCGTAGAGGGTGGTGTCGAAGCTCACCACGCCGAGGGTGCGGGAGCGGCCGGTGACCAGCGCCTGGGCGACCGGGTTGGGCCGGTAGCGGAGCCGCTCGATGGCCGACAGCACGCGCTCGCGGGTCTCGGGCTGGACGTGGGGGCTGTCGTGGAGGACGCGCGAGACCGTCTGGTAGGAGACGCGCGCCAGCTTGGCCACGTCCGCCATGACGGGCGTGCGCCGCCTGGCTCGCCTGGCGCGCGGGGCGGGAGAGGGAGGAGTCATCTCGCGCGGCTCCCCGCCCAGGCCCCTGGTCGCGGCCGGCCGTCGCAGCCCCGGGCGGGTGACGGCCCGCGCGGAGCGGGACGTGGGAGGGTCCGGATCGGCTTGACTGCGCCCATGTGAACGCTCACACTTCGGCCATCCTAGCAGGGGCAGCGCGCGGTGGGGAGGTCCCATGAGGCGGGAGGCCTTCGTCATCGGCCCGGATCTCGGGGCGGGCGCGGTCCGCGCCACGATCGCCGACGCCGGCGTCACGCCGCCCGCGGCGCCCTCGCCGAGCGCGAGCAGATGAAGCACGGAGGAGCGTCATGAGCGAGGAGCGGAAGCAGGAGGTCTGGTTCCTCACCGGGAGCCAGCACCTCTACGGACCCGAGACGCTGGGGCGCGTCGCCGAGGACGCACGCCGGATCGCCGCCTTCCTCGACGCCCAGGGCGGGCTGGGCGTGCGGGTGGTGGCGCGGCCCACCCTCACCGGGCCGGAGGCGATCCTCGAGGTGTGCCGCGAGGCCAACGCCACCCCCGCCTGCGTGGGCGTGGTCGCCTGGATGCACACCTTCTCGCCGGCCAAGATGTGGATCGCCGGGCTGACGCGGCTGGAGAAGCCGCTCGCCCACCTCCACACCCAGTTCAATCGCGACCTCCCCTGGGACGCGATCGACATGGACTTCATGAACCTGAACCAGTCCGCCCACGGCGACCGCGAGTTCGGGTTCATCGGGGCCCGCCTGCGGATCCCGCGGACGATCGTGGTCGGCCACTGGCAGGACCCGGAGGTGCTGGCCAAGCTCGACCTCTGGGCGCGGGCCGCCTGCGCCCTGGCCGACGCGCGCGCCCTCAAGATCGCCCGCTTCGGCGGGATGAACATGCGCGAGGTGGCGGTCACCGGGGGGGACCGGGTCGAGGCGCAGATCACCTTCGGCTGGCAGGTGAACGGGTACGCGGTGGGCGACCTGGTGGGCCGGATCGCAGACGTCGGCGACGCCGCCGTCGACGCCCTCCTGGAGGAGTACGAGGCGCGCTACGCCCTCGCCCCGGCCCTGGGGAAGCGAGGCGAGCGCCGCGCGCTGCTCCGGGACGCCGCCCGGCAGGAGCTGGGGATGCGCGGCTTCCTCCGGGAGGGCGGGTTCGGCGCCTTCACCACCACCTTCGAGGACCTGCACGGGCTCCGGCAGCTCCCCGGGCTGGCCTGCCAGCGGCTGATGGCCGAGGGCTACGGGTTCGGGGCGGAGGGGGACTGGAAGACCGCCGCCCTGGTGCGCGCCGCCAAGGTGGCCTCGGCCGGGCGCCGGGGCGGGACCTCCTTCATGGAGGACTACACCTACCACCTCGCCCCGGGGGAGGAGCTGGTCCTCGGGGCCCACATGCTCGAGGTCTGCCCGTCGATCGCCGCCGGCAAGCCGTCGCTGGAGGTCCACCCGCTGGGCATCGGCGGCAAGGCCGATCCCTGCCGGCTGGTCTTCGACGCCGCCGCCGGGCCGGCGGTCAACGTCACCCTGGTCGACCTGGGCGGCCGGATGCGGATGATCGCCAACGAGGTGGAGGTGGTGAGCCCGCCCCACCCCATGCCCCGGCTGCCGGTGGCCCGCGCCGTCTGGCGCCCGCGCCCCGACTTCAAGCGGGGCTGCGAGGGCTGGATCCTGGCGGGCGGCGCCCACCACACCGCCTTCTGCCAGGGTCTGACCGCCGCCCACCTCGAGGCCTTCGCCGCCATGGTGGGGGTGGAGTTCGTCCGGATCGGCGCCGGGACCGAGATCCCGACGCTGGAGCGGGAGCTGCGCTGGAACGACGCCGCCCACCGGGGTCGCTAGGACGGCGTGCCGCTGCCGGTCGGGGGCGAACCTGGCGCCCGTGACGCGGCGTCCATCACACCAGGAGAGACAGTGAGGGGCGACACATGAAGAGGACGTGGTTCATCGTCTCGTCCGCGATCCTGCTCGCCTTCGGGATCGCGCAGGCCGCCGGCAAGCAGATCACCCTCGGCTTCTCGCAGATCGGGGCCGAGAGCGAGTGGCGCACGGCCAACACCCAGTCGATCAAGGACTCGGCCGCCAAGGAGGGCATCAACCTCAAGTTCTCGGACGCCCAGCAGAAGCAGGAGAACCAGATCAAGGCCATCCGCTCCTTCATCGCCCAGAAGGTGGACGTGATCGCCTTCTCGCCGGTGGTGGAGACCGGGTGGGAGCCGGTGCTCCGCGAGGCCAAGGCCGCCAAGATCCCGGTCATCCTCTCGGACCGGGCGGTGGACGTGAAGGACGACAGCCTCTGGGTCACCTTCATGGGCTCGGACTTCGTGGAGGAGGGCCGCCGGGCGGCGCGCTGGCTGGTGGCCTACCCGCCGGTGAAGGAGCTGGCCGCCAAGGGTGACGTCAACATCGTCGAGCTGCAGGGCACGGTCGGCTCGGCTCCCGCCATCGATCGGAAGAAGGGGTTCGAGGAGGTCCTGAAGGACTACCCGAAGTACAAGATCATCCGCTCCCAGACCGGCGACTTCACCCGCGCCAAGGGCAAGGAGGTCATGGAGGCGTTCCTCAAGGCCGAGGGGAAGAAGATCAACGTCCTCTTCGCCCACAACGACGACATGGCCATCGGCGCCATCCAGGCGATCGAGGAGGCCGGTCTCAAGCCCGGCAAGGACATCGTGATCGTCTCCATCGACGCGGTGAAGGGGGCCTTCGAGGCGATGATGGCCGGGAAGCTCAACGCCACCATCGAGTGCAGCCCGCTGCTCGGGCCCCAGCTCATGCAGGCGGTCAAGGACCTGATGGCCGGGAAGGCGCTGCCGAAGCGGATCGTCACCCAGGAGGGCGTGTTCCCGCAGGAGGTCGCGGCCAAGGAGTTCCCGAACCGGAAGTACTAGCCGGCCAGGGCGGGAGCCGGGCCGCGGCGACGCGGCCCGCGCTCCTCCCCGGGAGGACGGGATGAGCGAGGCGGCGCCGGTGCTGGAGATGCGGGGGATCTCGAAGCGCTTCCCCGGCGTGCAGGCCCTCTCCGCGGTCGACTTCCGCCTCCTCCCGGGCGAGGTCCACGCGGTGATGGGCCAGAACGGGGCCGGCAAGTCGACCCTGATCAAGGTCCTCACCGGCGTCCACCCGGCCGACGCCGGGCGGATCCTGCTGGAGGGGCGGGAGATCCGGCCCTCCGGTCCGCTCGAGGCGCAGAAGCTCGGGATCAGCACGGTCTACCAGGAGGTGAACCTCTGCCCCAACCTGTCGGTGGCGGAGAACGTCTGCCTGGGGCGCGACTCGAGCGTCTTCGCCATCCGCTGGAAGGAGCTGCGCCGGCGCGCGGCGGAGCTGCTCGCCGAGCTGAACGTCCACGTCGACGTGACCGCGCCGCTCGCCTCCTGCTCCATCGCGGTGCAGCAGATGTGCGCCATCGCGCGCTCCCTGGCGGCCCGGGCGCGGATCCTGATCCTGGACGAGCCCACCTCCAGCCTGGCCGAGGACGAGGTGCAGCGGCTCTTCACCGTCATCCGCCGGCTCAAGGGGCAGGGGATGGCGATCCTCTTCATCACCCACTTCATCGACCAGACCTTCGAGATCTCCGACCGGATCACGGTCCTGCGAAACGGCCTGCTGGTGGGCGAGTTCCCGGTGTCCGGGCTGACGCGGATGGAGCTGGTGACCCGCATGGTGGGGCGGGAGATCTCCGAGGGCGGCCCCGCCCGCGCCCAGGCGAGCGCCTCGCCCGCGGCGCGGGAGGCCGGGCGCGGGCCGGGGGCGGGGGTGTTCCTCCGGGCGAGCGGGCTCGGCCGGCGCGGCTCGGTCCAGGGCGTGGACCTGGAGGTGCGCCAGGGCGAGGCGCTGGGCATCGGCGGGCTGCTCGGCTCGGGCCGGACGGAGACCGCCCGCCTGCTCTTCGGGATCGACCGGGCCGAGCAAGGCGCCATCCAGATCGAGGGGCAGCGGGCCGAGCTCTCCTCGCCCCTGGAGGCGATCCTCCGGGGGATCGGCTTCTGCCCGGAGGACCGGAAGCTGGAGGGGATCATCGGCGAGCTCTCCCTCCGCGAGAACCTGATCCTGGCGCTCCAGGCGAAGCGGGGCGTCTTCCGGAACCTCTCCCGCAAGCGGCAGGAGGAGATCGCCGACTCCTACGTCCAGGCCCTGGGCATCAAGGCCCCCGACGCCGAGACCCCCATCGCCCAGCTCTCCGGCGGCAACCAGCAGAAGGCGCTCATCGCCCGCTGGATGGCGACCGATCCGCGCATGCTCATCCTCGACGAGCCCACCCGGGGGATCGACGTGGCCGCCAAGGGGGAGATCATGCGGCAGGTGATGGACCTCTGCGACCGGGGCATGGCGGTGGTCTTCATCTCCTCGGAGATGGACGAGGTGCTGCGCTACTCGGACCGGGTGGCGGTGATGCGCGACCGGCACAAGGTGGGAGAGCTGGCGGCGCGCGACGCCGACGAGCGGACGGTGTTCCAGATCATCGCGGGAGGCCAGGCGTGAGCGGGCCTGGACCGGGAGAGGGGCGCACCGCCGAGCGCTTGCGGGGGCTGGCGCGGGGACGGGTCTTCTGGCCGGTGGTGACCCTGGCCCTGCTCCTCGCCTACAACCTGGCCACCAACCCGCACTTCTTCTCCGTCACCATCCGCGACGGGCACCTCTACGGGAGCCTGATCGACATCCTGAACCGGGCCTCTCCCCTGATGATCATCGTCATGGGGCTCACCCTGGTGATCGCCACCCACGGCATCGACATCTCGGTGGGGGCGGTGGTGGCCATCTCCGGGGCGGTGGCCGCCACCCTGATCGGCGGCCAGCTGGTGATGAGCGGGGGGATGCAGGACGTGACCCGCTACCCCCTGCCGCTGGTGGTGATCGCCGCCCTGGCGGTGTCGCTGCTCTTCGGGATGTGGAACGGGATGCTGGTCTCGCTGGTGGGGATGCAGCCCATCATCGCCACCCTGATCCTGCTGGTGGCCGGGCGGGGGGTGGCCCAGCTCATCACCAGCGGCCAGATCATCACCATCTACTACAGCCCCTTCTACTTCATCGGGAACGGCTTCGTGGCCGGGATCCCGTTCTCGCTCTACATCGTCGCCGCGGTCTTCGCCGTCGTCGCCCTCCTCGCCCGCCGGACCGCGCTCGGCCTCTTCATCGAGGCGGTGGGGCTGAACCCGGTGGCCGCCCGCTTCACCGGCGTGCGGGCGCGCTCGATCACCTTCTGGGTCTACGCCGTCTGCGGCCTCTGCTCCGGGATCGCCGGGCTGATCGTCAGCTCCAACGTGAAGAGCGCCGACGGCAACAACGCCGGCCTCCTCTTCGAGCTGGACGCGATCCTGGCGGTGGTCCTGGGCGGGACCTCGCTCTCGGGCGGCCGCTTCACCTTGACCGGGAGCCTGCTCGGGGCCCTGGTGATCCAGACCCTCACCACCACCATCTACGCCGCGGGCGTGCCGCCCGAGGTCACCCTGGTGGTGAAGGCGCTGGTGGTGTTCGTGGTCAGCATCCTGCAGTCCGACCCGGTGCGGCGCCGGATCGCCGCCCTGGGCCGGGCGGAGGAGGCGGCGCCATGATGGCCACCGAGGCCACCGCCCGGGCCGCCCCGGCCGCCGCCCGCCGGCCCCCGCGCCTCGATCCCCGGCTCGCCCCGCTGGCGATCACCGTCGCCCTGCTGGTCCTCATGTTCGGGGCGGGCTCGCTGGCCTTCGACGGGTTCTTCTCCCTCCAGGTCTTCCTCAACCTCTTCATCGACAACGCCTTCCTGGTGATCACCGCCATCGGGATGACCTTCGTGATCCTGTCGGGCGGGATCGACCTCTCGGTGGGGTCGGTGATCGCGCTCACCACCATGGTGTCGGCGGCGCTGGTGGAGCACCACGGCTGGAGCCCCGCGGTGGTCATCCCCCTGGTGCTGCTGATGGGGGCGGGGCTCGGCTGGATCCAGGGCCTCATCATCCAGC